>DASTDT010000020.1:0-8600 GCA_035710225.1 Sphingomicrobium sp. | reverse complement strand
GGCGTTGCGGCAACGGGCGCCTTGATTCGGGAGATTGAAATGACGAAATCCAATTTGCGTGCGACTGCCGCAGTGCAGGCCCTCGCGCTTCTTGGCGCCGGCGTTATCGCCGCCCCGGCTGCGGCCCAGACCGCTGAGCCCGTGATGCAGACCTGCCCCGACGGGCGGGTGATCGCATCGACCACGCCGTGCGATGAGCCGGCCGGTTCCTCGTCGAGCGAGACTCAGCCGAGCGCGAGCCAGCAGGCCGCGATCGCAAATCCGGAAGACCAGGCCGACGAGGACGACGCGATCGTCGTCACCGGTTCGCGCATCGTCCGTCCCGACCTGGAGGCCCCGAGCCCCGTCACGACCGTCGATTCGGAACAGTTCGACCTGACCGGAACGGTGACCGTCGAAACGCTTCTGAACGAGCTTCCGCAGCTGATCCCGGGCAACACCCGCACCTCGAACAACCAGGGCGGCGAAGACTTCTCCACCCTCGATCTTCGCGGCCTCGGCCCGAACCGCACCCTGATCCTGGTCGACGGCGAGCGCGTGCCCGCCTCCTCGACCTCGGGCGTGGTCGACATCGGCACCATCCCGGCCGGTCTCATCGAACGCGTTGACGTCGTCACCGGCGGCGCCTCGGCGGTGTACGGTTCGGACGCCATGGCCGGCGTCGTCAACTTCATCCTCAAGGACAACTTCGAGGGCCTCGAACTGTCGTCGCAGTACGGCATCACCGATCACGGCGACGGCGCCTCATTCAACGTCCAGGCGCTGCTCGGCGGCAACTTTGCCGACGACCGCGGCAACATGACCTTCTTCGCCAGCTACTACACTCGCGAAGCGGTCGGCCAGGGCGACCGCGACGTCACTCGTAACGCCGGCGTGCTCTACCTCGACTACAACTACCAGACAGGCGAGTTCTTCTACTTCGTCCCCGATCACCTCACTCCGACCAGCGCCTACACCAGCCGCTACGGTGCGGATGGCGGCATCTTCCTCGGCGCCAACGGCGGTTCCGCCACTCCGCCGTGGGGGATCATCTTCAACAACGCCAACAACCCGTTCACGGGCCTGGCCGCGGCCGTCAGCGCAACCGGCAACAACCGCTTCAACGCCGGCGTAGCCGACACCAACTGCGACGGCACGCCGAACACCGCCAACGTCAACGGCGGCAGCATCTCTTTCGACAACCAGGGCAACCTGGTCCCCAACGCGTCGGCCGGGCTTTGCGCCTTCGCCGATCGTTCGGTGGGATCTACCCGGTTCAACTTCAATCCGTTGAACTATCTCATCACGCCCTACGACCGTTTCGGTATGGCGGTGACGGGTCGCTATGACATCACCGACTACATCCGCCTCAAGGTCGTCGGCAATTATGTCGACACCCAGCAGGTCGTGAACCTGGCGCCGACCCCGGCGACCGGCCTCAACGTCCCGGTGACCAATGCCTTCATCGCCATCGGCGATGCGGCCAACGGCGCGCCTTGCGGTGTCGGCGTATCGTGTAACCCGGACCTGCTGGCGGCGCTCAACACCCGCCCGAACCCGGCGGCGCCGTTCAACATGTCGCGCCGTTTCAGTGAAACTGGTCCGCGCGTCGGCATCTACAACTCGAAGACCCAGACGCTTCGCGGCACGCTCTCCGGCCCGATCGGCTGGGGCTTCAACTGGGACCTCACGGGCAGCTACGGCAAGACCGTGGCCAACATCGAGGCGCGCGGCAACATCAATGCCACGGCGGTCACCCAGGGCCTCAACAACTGCCCGCTGGGCTCGCTCCCGGGCTGCGTCCCGATCGACATCTTCGGTCCGAACACGCTGTTCGCCGGCTACGACCGCACCGGTCAGCCGGACATCGCTCCCGGATCGATGCTCAGCTTCGTCAGCATCGACACCCAGGAACGTCGTGACTTCGACCAGGTCCGTGTCGCCGGCAACATCACCGGCAACCTGTTCGAGCTTCCGGCCGGTCCGGTCGGTATCGCGATCGGCGCCGAAGTCCGCACCGACCGCGGCGACATCGTCGTCGACGATGCCCAGCGCACCGGCAACATCTACGGCTTCAACGCCGTCCAAAACCAGTCGGGTAAGGTCAACGTCAAGGAAGTGTACGGCGAAATCCGCGTTCCGATCCTCGCCGACATGTTCCTGGTCGACGAGTTCTCGGTCGAGGCCGGTGCCCGTTACTCGGATTATTCCACGATCGGCGGCCTGCTGAACTACAAGTTCGGCGCGCAGTACTCGCCGTTCGATTGGATGAAGTTCCGCGCGATCTACAACAAGGCGGCCCGTGCCCCGTCCATCGTCGAGCTGTTCCTCAACGGTGACCAGGGCTTCCCGTCCTACGTCGATCCTTGTAACGCGACCCCCGGCCGTTCGTCGACTGCCCTGGCGATCTGCCAGGCTCAGGCCCCAGCGATCGACTTCAGCACCTTCCAGCAGATCAACTCGCAGGTGCAGGCATTCGCGTTCGGTAACCCGGACATCAGCGAGGAAACCGCCACGACCTTCACGATCGGCGCGGTTCTCACGCCGAACCTCGGGATTGGCCGCTTCTCGGCGACGGTCGACTATTACAAGATCAAGATCGAGGACATCATCACGGGCTTCGGCGCCGGCTTCTTCCTCAGCCAGTGCTACTTCGCTGCTGATCCGGACGCTTGCGCCCGTATCACCCGCGACCCGGGCACCGGTCAGGTCACTGCGATCAATACCGCGACCGGCAACTCGGGCGTGTATAAGTCGAGCGGCGTTGACTTGAACGTCAACTACGTCGCGCCGTTCGCCGATCTTGGCCTCGGCATCCCGGGACGCATCCGCTTCCAGGAGCTGCTGAGCTGGAACGAAGAGACCAGCTTCGGTGGTGGTAACTTCGCCGGCGCCTCCGGCACCGGTATCGGCGGCACCTTCCCGGAATGGAAGTCGACGATGACCCTGGCCTACGACAGCGACAGCTTCACCGCGCAGATGCGTTGGAACTGGCAGTCGGATGTCGAGGACGTCGCGCTCTGCAACATCGGCGAGAATTGCGCCGAGGACCTCAAGGGGCTGAGCTACTTCGACCTCTCGCTGCGCAAGAAGATCGGCGACAATTTCGAGCTGACCGGCATTGTGCAGAACCTGTTCAACCAGAAGGCGGAAAAGACTGCCGGCGGCTTCTTCAACGAAGGCGGCACGGACGTTTCCTACTGGAACCCGGTCATCCTCGGCCGCTACTTCACCATCCAGGCGAAGGTGAAAATGTAGTCGAACGATCTACGGATCAAACTTCAGGCGGCGGGGAAGCAATTCCCCGCCGCTTTTTTATCGCCCGGCGCCCAACGCAACGGCCAGCGAACCGAATGGCGATGGGCCAATGGCGCACACCAATGCGAGGGGGCGTACGGCGTCACGGCCCTCTACGCCCGTGAAGGCCAGAAGCTCGTTTCGGATTATTTGATTGGCTGGTAGTCGAACGCGGCCGTCAGGCGGTCGCCCTTGGCCTCATCGAACGCCACGGTTCCGTGGAACATGTAGGACGGGAACAGCACCAGCCGGCCGACCCTGGGCTCGACCACCCGGCGCGGGCTGACGTCGAGCCGGTACATGGCCGGCGGCCGGCCGAACTCGATCCACCCCTCGTGGCGCTCGCGCTCTTTTTCTCCGCTCGCCGGCAGCCGCGCGTAATATGCCGAGCTCATCCAGCCATGGCCGTGGAAGTGCGGCACGTGATGGCCGCCGCCGCCGCGCAGCCGCACGGACCAGCTTCCGGAAAAGGAAAAACTCGTCGACTTGCGGCGCAGGAACGGATGGTCCGGATCATCGTCGAGCGCCGCCACGGCCACCGCCGCCGCGTCGATCACCGCCTGGCGGAAGCGCTGGATGGTCGGGTCGGGCCAGGCAAACAGGTCGCCGCTGGTCTGGGTGCCGTGGCGCAGCGACTGGTTGCCCGGCGCCTCGCGGGTCTGGTGGAGAGGGTCGAGCGCGGCCGCGACCAGCTTGGCAAATTCTTCCGGCGGCAGCTCCCCGTCGGGCGAGGGGACCTCGGTCACCATCACCAGCCGCTCATAGTCGCACAGCCATTGCTCGCGCGGGTCGCCGAGCATTCGCCAGGCCAGGGACAGGATGCTCCAGCCGATCTGGTCGGTTTCGTGCGCCGTCAGATTGTAGCGCTCGGCGCAGGCCGCGGCCTGGGCATAATCCTGGGCGCGCAGCGCGAGCTGGGCCCGCGCCGCCAGGCCGGGTGGAGATTGAACGATTTCCAGCGACTTGATCTCGTCGAGCGCCGCGGCCGGATCCCCCCCAATCCCTTCGGCGAAGGCGGTGAACAGCACCAGTTCCGGGTCGCGGCCGAGGGCCGCGATGCCCTCGCGTCCGACCGCGCCCGCCTCGTCATGACGATTGTTGCTGATCAGCACCCGGACCCACTCGGTCCAATCCCCTGCCGTGCGCGAGGCCGTCGCCCGGCGCCGGTAATGGTCGAAAGCCGATGTCCCGCCGCGATACTCGATCTCGAGGCGGGTCAGCGCCTCCATTGCCTGGCGGTTGGACTGGTCCTGCTCGATCGCCCGGCGATAGAGGTCCGCCGCCGGCTCGACCCGGCCGGCCTCGAGCTCGGCGGCGGCGCGGTTCGAATGGAATTCGCTTCCGGACGCGCCCAGGCGCTCGGCCTCGGCATAGGCGGCGCACGCCTCCTCGAAGCGGCAAGCGGCGCGCAGCGCCACCGCCTGGTTATAGCGGACGAGCGGTCGGGCCGGGTCGGCCGCGACCGCTTGCTCGAACGCGGCCAGCGATTCGTCGAGCCGCCCCAGGTTCTTGAGCGCGCTGGCCCGCGCCGCCAGCAGGCGTGGATGCGCGGGAAAGCGGCCAAGCCCTTCGTCGGCGGCTGCCAGCGCGTCGGCGTTGCGGCCGGACTTGGTGAAGGTCACCGCCCGGTTGAGGTGCGCATCGGCGATATCAGGCCGAAGCCGGACGAGCCGCGTCCACTGCTCTGCCGCCTCCGCGCTTCGCCCCGCCTTGTCGAGCGCGTCGGCGAGAGCGCCGAGGATATCGGGCGGCGCATTCTCGAGCACGACGATTCGCTTGAGCGCGTCGATCGCCTCGTTGGCGCGACCTGTCTGGTGGGCAAGCAGGGCATAGAGCCGAAGCGCCTGGCCGTGGCGGTCAATGGCCAGCCGAAGCGGGGCAACCAGCGTCCACGCCTCGCCGCCCCGTCCGGCCGCGGCCAGCTGCTGGGCCTGCGCCAGACGGGCCTCGATGTTCGCCGCGTCGATCATCGGCCCGGCCGCATATCTCCCTGGCTAATTGCTCAGCCGCTCGATCCGGAAGCCGACCCGGCCCTCGATGGTGCCCATATAGCTGCCAAGCGCGGCGCGGCGGATGCGGATCTTGGAGCCAGGCTTGGGCCGGTCCATGTAAGCGCCGTCGGTCTGCGCCCAGCGCGCGCCGTCCTGTAGAGTGAAGATGTAGCCCTTCTGTCCCTGGCTGACGGCCTTGATGGTCGTCTCGATTGACTTCACTTCCTCGGCCATGTCGTCGTCGCCGAAGATCCGCACCTTGGGCAGGCTGAAGCCGAACAGGCCACGGCGGGCCTCGCGGATCGCTTCCTTGTCGGCCACGAACACATCCTTGCGCTGCTGTGCTTGGGCCAGCGAGCCGACGGTGCGATCGAAGCAGGCGAGGCGCTGGGCCGAGTCCGTAATCGCGCGGCACTGCAGGACGTCGGTGAAGATCTTCGGCGCCGGGGCGTTGGCGATCGACTTGTCCTGCGCGGTGGCAGGCGCCTGAGCGGTCAACAATGCCGCGAACCCGGCCGCGATCACACGCATATTTGCCATCCCACCCCTCCAAGGTCATGAATTGCAATCGAGAATGGCGTCTCGTGGGCGGGGCGTAAAGCCTTTAGATTGCCGACAGGCCGCTCAAGCCGGCGCAATTGCCAGTGCGCCGTCGCCCTCGTCGACCTTCACCGTAGCACCATCCGTGACGGAGCCCGACAGGATCGCATCGGCCAGCGGGTCCTGGAGGTATTTCTGTACCGCGCGCTTGAGCGGCCGGGCGCCATAGACCGGATCGTAGCCGACCCGGCCGAGCCAGGCGCGCGCCTTGTCGGTGAGGTCCAGCGTGATCTTGCGCTCGCCAAGCAGCTTTTGCAGCCGCGCGATCTGGATGTCGACGATCGGCCCCATGTGGCTGGCGCTGAGGCGGTGGAACAGGATGATCTCGTCGAGCCGATTGAGGAATTCCGGGCGGAAGTGGCTTCGCACGACTTCCATGACCTGGTGCTCGACGCTTTCCGCGGGCTCGTCCTCGCCGAGGCTGGCGAGATACTGGCTGCCGAGGTTGGAGGTCAGGATGATGATGGTGTTGGAAAAATCGACGGTTCTCCCCTGGCCGTCGGTCAGGCGTCCGTCGTCGAGCACCTGGAGCAGGATGTTGAACACGTCGGAATGGGCCTTTTCGACCTCGTCGAACAGCACCACCTGGTAGGGCCGCCGCCGGACCGCCTCGGTCAGCACGCCGCCTTCTTCATAACCGACATAGCCCGGGGGAGCGCCGATCAGCCGCGCCACCGCATGCTTTTCCATGAATTCCGACATGTCGATGCGGACCATCGCGGTATCGTCGTCGAACAGGAATCCAGCGAGCGCCTTGGTCAGCTCTGTCTTGCCGACCCCGGTTGGCCCCAGGAACAAGAACGAGCCCAGGGGGCGATTGGGATCCTGGAGGCCGGCGCGGGCGCGCCGGACGGCGGCACTGACCGCCTTGACGGCTTGATCCTGGCCGATGACCCGGGCGCCGATCGCCTTTTCCATGTTGAGCAATTTCTCGCGCTCGCCCTCCATCATCCGTTCGACGGGCACCCCGGTCCAGCGGCTGACCACGCCGGCGATGTCCTCGCCCGTCACTTCCTCGCGCAGCATCGCGCCCTTTGAGGCCACCGCCGCGTCGGCCAGCTTCTTCTCGAGCTCGGGAATGCGGCCGTATTGAAGCTCGCCGGCCCGCGCCAGGTCGCCCGAGCGCTGCGCCTGTTCGAGCTCGATCCGCGCGGCATCAAGCTGGGCCTTGAGTTCGGCCTCGGCGCCGATCTTCTCCTTTTCCGCCTGCCACCGCTGGGTCAGCTCGCTTGATTGCTGCTCGAGATTGGCGAGCTCGCCCTCGAGTTTCGCAAGCCGGTCCTTCGAGGCCTGGTCGTTCTCCTTCTTCAGCGCCTCGCGCTCAATCTTGAGCTGGATGATCCGGCGGTCGAGATTCTCGATTTCCTCGGGCTTCGATTCGACCTCCATCCGGATCCGACTGGCCGCCTCGTCCATCAGGTCGATCGCCTTGTCGGGCAGGAAGCGGTCGGAAATGTAGCGGTTGGAGAGCGTCGCCGCGGCGACCAGCGCCGCATCGGTAATGCGCACGCCGTGGTGAAGCTCGTACTTCTCCTTGAGGCCCCGCAGGATCGAGATGGTGTCCTCGACCGTCGGCTCGCCGATGAAGACCGGCTGGAATCGCCGTTCGAGAGCGGCGTCCTTTTCGACATGCTTGCGGTATTCGTCGAGCGTGGTGGCGCCGATGACGTGGAGCTCGCCGCGCGACAGCGCCGGTTTCAACAGATTGCCGGCATCCATCGACCCTTCGCTCTTCCCGGCGCCGACGATCATGTGCATCTCGTCGATGAACAGGATGATGTCCCCGGCCGATTGCTTGACCTCGTCGATCACCCCTTTCAGCCGTTCCTCGAACTCGCCGCGATATTTCGCACCGGCGATTAGGGAGCCCATGTCGAGCGACAACAGCTTGCGGTCCTTGAGGCCGTCCGGGACGTCGCCATTGGCGATTCGAAGCGCCAGCCCCTCGGCGATGGCCGTCTTGCCGACGCCCGGCTCGCCGATCAGCACCGGGTTGTTCTTGGTCCGGCGCGCCAGCACTTGGACCGTTCGGCGAATCTCCTCGTCGCGGCCGATGACCGGGTCGAGCTTGCCCTCGCGGGCGCGGGCGGTGAGGTCGACCGTATAGCGCTTGAGCGCGTCGTAGCGGTCTTCCGACCCCTGCGTGTCCGCCGTCCGCCCGCCGCGCAATTTCTCGATGGCGGCGTTGAGATTTTGCGGGGTCAGCCCGGCGCGCGCCAGTGCATCTCCCTCGGCCGTCCCCTTGGCCAGCGCGAAGGCGAGCAGGATGCGCTCGACCGTGACATACTGGTCGCCGGCCTTGACGGCGATCTCCTGCGCCTTGTCGAGCACGCGCAGCAGGTCGCCGTCGACCCCGGGGGCGCTTGTGGCGCCGCTGCCGGTGACGGCGGGCTGCTTTTCGACCAGCGCGTCGACTTCTCGCCGCGCCGCCTTGGGGTCACCGCCGGCGGCCTCGATCAGCCCCGCCGCCATGCCCTGCTCGTCGTCGAGCAACGCTTTGAGATAATGCGCCGGCGTGATCCGCTGGTGATGCTCGCGCACCGCGATGGTCTGAGCCGCCTGGAGGAAGCCGCGGGCGCGGTCGGTCAGTTTGTCAAAGTCCATGAATGTCCCTCGTTTCCCCGACCATGTGGTGTGTTAGCTTACTAGCACAAGGCTTCATTGTGTCGGTCGCGTCACGACCGGCGGCGGAGCAGGAGACGGCTCGACAAACGGCTTGGCGCCTTCGCGCAT
>DASTDT010000019.1:0-4059 GCA_035710225.1 Sphingomicrobium sp. | reverse complement strand
CGGGCGAGGAATTTCTCCCACTGCTCGCCGTGGATCACCTTCTCGAGGATCGACTTCTTGCCTTCGGGCGTGAAGCTGATCGCGGCGTCCTTGCCCTCCATCCGGTCCTGGAGGAATTTGCGCTCCTCGAGGTCGTTGATGTGCATATATTCGAGGCCGACGTGCCCGCAGTAATTGGCCTGCAGCACGGCGACGATCCGCCGCACGCTGGCGGTCTCGAAGCCGAGCGCGCCGCCGAGCCACACCGGCCGGTCGAGGTCTGCGTCGGTGAAGCCGTGATAGGCGGGGGTGAGATCGGCCGGAATCTCGCTGCGGTGGAGCCCGAGCGGGTCGAGCCGCGCCGCTAGGTGCCCGCGCACGCGGTAGGTGCGGATCAGCATCATGGCGCGGATGCTGTCGTCGGCGGCGCGCTGGATCGCCGCCGCGTCGGTGACTCCGGAAGCGACCGCCGCGGCCTTCGCGCCGTCGCGCACCTTGTCGATCGCCGCCTCGGTGGGGTCGAGCCCGAGATTGACCTCGTCGAGCGCCGCCACCGGCCAGTTCGGCCGCGCCCAGCTCGGGCCCTGCTCCTTCTCGATGGCGACCGAGTCCATTCCCGCGTTCAGCCTTTCAGCAGCTCCGACAGCGTTCGTCCCAGCTCAGATGGGCTTGGGCTAACGCGGATTCCAGCCGCTTCCATCGCCGCGATCTTCGAATCCGCATCGCCCTTGCCGCCGGCGACGATCGCCCCGGCATGGCCCATCCGCCGGCCTGGCGGAGCGGTTCGCCCGGCGATGAAGCCGACGATCGGCTTCTTTCGCCCGCGTTTCGCCTCGTCGGCGAGGAACTGCGCGGCCTCTTCCTCGGCGCTTCCGCCGATCTCGCCGATCATGATGATCGACTTGGTCTCGTCGTCGGCAAGGAACATCTCGAGCATGTCGATGAACTCGGTTCCCTTGACCGGATCGCCGCCGATTCCAACCGCGGTGGTCTGGCCGAGGCCCTCGTTGGTGGTCTGGAACACCGCCTCGTAGGTCAAGGTGCCGGAGCGCGAGACGACTCCGACGCTGCCCTTCTGGAAGATGTTGCCGGGCATGATCCCGATCTTGCACTCGCCCGGCGTGAGGACGCCGGGGCAATTGGGCCCGATCAGCCGCGACTTCGAGCCGGTCAGCGCACGCTTGACCTTGACCATGTCGAGCACCGGAATCCCTTCCGTGATGCAGACGATCAGCGGCACCTCGGCGTCGACCGCCTCCAGGATCGAATCCGCGGCGAACGGCGGCGGCACGTAGATCACGGACGCGTTCGCGCGGGTCTTTTCGGCCGCCTCGCCCACCGTGTCGAACACCGGCAGGCCGATGTGGGTCGTCCCGCCCTTCCCCGGCGTCACACCGCCGACCATCTGCGTGCCGTAGGCCAGGGCCTGCTGCGTATGGAACGTCCCGGTCTCGCCGGTCATCCCCTGGGTGATGACCCTGGTGTTCTTGTCGACGAGAATGCTCATTTCTTCTCCGCAGCGCTGTAGCTGACCTGGATGGTGACGCCCGGCTTGTCCTTGGTTCCGCTAGGCCGAAGCAATGCGGCCTTCGGCAAGGCGAAATACGCGACTTCCGCCGGAGTCGGCTGCTTCACTTCGAGCTTGGGCTCGAGCGGCTGGATCTGCTTGTAGATTTCGCGAGCAGCGGGCGTGATGGCCTCGATCGATCCAACGCGCGACGTGACCGTGCAGCCGCGCGGATCGACCTGTTTGGAAACCATGATGACGACGTCCGAGCCCTTCTTGCCAAGGAAGGTCATCGCCGACGGCACCGGCTTGCCGTCGGTCGTCTGAACCGACCCGGCCTGCCAGCCCTTCGCCTTCAACGCCGCTTCGTCGAGCGCCGTCGCGTTGGTCGCCTGCCAGCAATCCGCCACCGCCGCAGCGATCGCTTCCGGTGAGCTTGGCTTGAGCTCCGCCTGCGCGGGTCCGGCGACAAGCGCGGATGCCGACACGAGCATAAGGACCGCGATGCTACGCAAGGCTGCCGTCAATCTGCTTGCAGGCCACCAGCAGCTCCTTCACCGCATCGACGCTGACCTGGAAATTGCCCTTGGCCTCGTCATCCAGGGCGATCTCGATCACTTCCTCGGCGCCGGCGGCTCCGATTACCGTCGGCACGCCGACATAAAGGCCGTCGAGCCCGTACTTGCCTTCGACAAAGGTCGCGCAGGGCAGGACCCGCTTCTGGTCGCCGAGATAGGCCTCGGCCATGGCAATCGCGCTGGTCGCCGGGGCGTAATAGGCGCTTCCGGTCTTGAGCAGCGCGACGATCTCGCCGCCGCCGCCGCGGGTGCGCTTGACGATGGCGTCGATGGCTTCCTTCGAGGAGCGGCCCATCTTGACCAGGTCGTCGACCGGAATGCCGCTGACGGTGGTGTAGCTGGTCACCGGCACCATCGTGTCGCCGTGGCCGCCGAGCACGAAGGCGTTGACGTCTCGAACGCTGACCTTGAACTCCTGCGCGAGGAAGGTTGCGAAGCGCGCGCTGTCGAGCACGCCGGCCATTCCAACGACGCGCTCATGCGGAAGCCCCGAATATTCGCGCAGCGCCCACACCATAGCGTCCAGGGGATTGGTGATGCAGATCACGAACGCATCCGGGCAATGCGCCTTGATGCCCGCCCCGACCGCCTTCATCACGTTGAGGTTGATGCCCAGCAGATCGTCGCGGCTCATGCCCGGCTTGCGCGGCACGCCGGCGGTGACGATCACCACGTCGGCGCCGGCGATGTCGGCATAGTCGTTGCTGCCGGTGATCCTGGCGTCGAAGCCCTCGACCGGGCCGCATTGCGACAGGTCGAGGGCCTTGCCCTGGGGAATGCCTTCGGCAATGTCGAACAGGACGATGTCGCCCAGTTCCTTCTTGGCGGCGAGGTGGGCCAGGGTTCCGCCGATCATTCCGGCGCCGATCAGGGCGATTTTCTTGCGAGCCATAAGGGGTTTTGGTCACTCCGGCTGGTTGAGGCCCGAGCCCGCGGGGGCACGAGGAAATTGGCGGCGCTCTAGACCGCGCAAGCCCCGCTCGCAACCGCGCAACTTTGCGCCGTGGCCAGGCGGCGGCATGAACGGGAGCATCAGCGCCGGTTCATGCGTTGAAGCGCAGATAGTACGATCTCCTCGAAAGGAATGAACATGTACAAGCTTCTTCTCGCCGCGGGCGCAGCAGCGCTCGCCATCTCGGCTCCCGCAGCCGCCGACCCCAACAAGGGCAAGGGCCAGGGCAAGAGCCACGCCAAGCAGGGCCAGATGGTCCACAAGAGCCAGGCCAAGCACGCCCGCAATGTCTATCAGGGCCATGCCCCCGCCAACTTCTGGGGCAACCGCAACTGCCCGCCGGGCCTCGCCAAGAAGAACAACGGCTGCCTGCCGCCGGGCATCGCCAAGCAGAGCTTCAACGTCGGCGACCGCTGGAACGGCAATTACGGCCTGTGGCAATACAACCAGGTGCCGACCGACTGGCGCACCCAGTACAACCTCGACCCGAACAACCGTTACTACTACCGCAACGGCTATCTCTACAGCGTCGACCCGCGCACGCGGCTGGTCGAAAGCGTCATCCAGGCGCTGATCCACTAAGCGAAAGGGCCGAGTGCAACCGGCCCGGGGCCGCCCGCAAGGGCGGCCCCTTTTTCGTGTCAGGCCGCCGTTCCCTCGAACAGGCTGAGGATGTTGCCGTCCGGGTCCTTGAACCAGGCGGTCTTCATGCCTTGCGCGGCGTAGATGTCGCCCTGCCGCTCGAGCCCGTCCATGTCGTAGTGCTCGAACATGACGCCCTTGTCCTTGAGCTCCCTCACCTCGGCGCCGATATCCTCGACGTCGAAGGTCAGTGCGGTCGCCTTGTTGGTGCCGGCGAATTCGGATCGGTAGACGTTGATCAGCGTGTCGCCGCTGGTCACTTCCAGCACCTCGCCGCCCATCGCCTCCTTGGCTGAGAGGCCGAGCGTGTCCTCGTAGAACTTGCGCGCGCGATCGAGGTCTCTGACCGCGATCATCGCCGTCGCGCTGGATTTTCCTAGCATTGCGCGTCTCCTGTTCGA
>DASTDT010000018.1:0-7847 GCA_035710225.1 Sphingomicrobium sp. | reverse complement strand
CAGCTGGCCTGGCAGTCGGCCAAGGTCGATCCGGCCGACGGGGCACTGGCTCTGACCCTGTTCCGCTCCAACCGCTTCGCCGGGCTGCTCGCGTTCCTCGCCTTCCTGACGGTCGGCTTGTCGGCCCGAGGCTGAGCCTCTAGGCGCTTCGCCATGCGTGACGAGGACCAGGCCCGAAAGCTCGTCGAGCAGGTTGTCGACATGGCGATCGCCGCCGGGGCCGATGCCGCCGACGCGGTCTATGCCGGCGGGCGCTCGACTTCGGTCCAGGTCCGCCTCGGCGCGCTCGAGGACGTCCAGCGCTCGGAGTCCGAGGCGATCGGGCTTCGGCTGTTCGCCGGAACCCGCAGCGCATCTGTGTCGACCTCGGATTTCTCGGCCGATGTCTTCAGCGAGCTGGTCGCCCGGGCCGTGGAAATGGCGCGGCAGGCGCCCGAGGATCCCTTTGCCGGGCTGGCCCCGCCGGAGCTGCTGGCGAAGGCGCCGTTCGGAGACATCGATGGATGGGACCCCGCCGAGCCCGATCCGGCGGCGCTCGAAAGAATGGCGCTGGAAGCCGAGGCGGCGGCGCTGGCCGTGCCCGGAATTACCAACAGCGGCGGCTGCGGGGCGTCGGCGGGCGCATCGATCATGGCGCTGGCCACCAGCAGTGGATTTGCCGGCGCCTCTCGCTCGACCGGCCACCATTGCTCTGCCTCGGTCGTCGCCGGCGAGGGCGCGGCGATGCAGCGCGATCACGAATGGAGGGCGGCGCGCCACTCCGGCGATCTCGACAGTCCCGCCCGGATCGGCCGACGGGCGGGCGAGCGGGCGGTGGCAAGGCTGGGCGCGGTCAAGGTCGAGCCGGGACCGATACCGGTCCTGTTCGAGCCGCGCGTCGCAGGGACGCTGCTTGGCCATTTCGGAGCGGCCATCGCCGGTTCGGCGATCGCCCGCAAGTCGAGCTTCCTCCAGGACCGGCTCGGCGAACGGATCTTCGCGCAAGGGGTCGACATCATCGACGACCCGCTGCGGCCGCGCGGGCTGAGAAGCCGGCTGTTCGACGGCGAGGGCCTGCCGGTCAGGCGCATGGCGCTGGTCGAGGACGGTGTGCTCAAGACATGGATCGCCGAAGTCGCCTCGGCCCGCCAGCTCGGCATTGCGCCCACCGGCCATGCCGCCCGCGGGGTCGGCGGAGCACCCGGCGCCGGGCCGTCAAACCTCTACCTGGACTCCGGCCGCCGGAGCGTTGCGGAAATGATCGCCGGCCATCCGCGGCTGCTGCTGGTCACCGAGCTGATCGGCCAGGGGGTCAACCCAGTCAACGGCGACTATTCGCGCGGTGCGGCAGGGTTCCTCTACGAGAATGGCGAGCGCGTCGGCCCGGTAAGCGAGATCACCGTCGCCTCGAACCTGCTGTCGATGTTCGCCACCCTCGAGCCGGCCGACGATCTCGAATTCCTGCGCGGAATCGACAGCCCGAGCGTGCTGGTGCCCGAAATGGTGGTCGCAAGCGCCTAGGCGACGGGCGGCAAGCGAAGCCGCGCGATCTCGATCTTGGGGCAGTGGTCCATCACCACCTTGAGGCCGGCGGCCTCGGCGCGGGCGGCGGCGGCTTCGTCGATCACGCCCAACTGCATCCACACCGCCTTGGCCCCGGCGGCGATGGCCTGGTCGACGACCTCTCCCGCGGCGGCGGAGTTGCGGAAGATGTCGACGATGTCGATCGGCTCGCCGATCTGGCACAGCTCGCGCCACACGAACTCGCCGTGGACGTGCTCGCCGGTGATCCGCGGATTGACCGGCAAGACGCGGTAGCCCTGGTCCTGGAGAAACTTCATCACTCCGAAGCTGGCCCGCGACGGATTGTCACTGGCGCCGACCATGGCGATGGTGCGGGCATTGGTCAGCAGTTCGGCGATATCCTCGTCGCTGGTCAGCGGCATCGGGTTACTCCTTCGAACCGCTCAATGGTTCAGCCGCGGATTTTCTCCAATTGCCCGCGCACCCGGGCGGCGATTTCGGCGAAGGCGTCGGCGGCGGGACCGTCGCCTGCCGCCGGCGGGCTGCCCGCATCGGACGCCTCGCGCAGGTTGGCGGACAAAGGCAGCCGGCCGAGGAACGGGATGTGCATGCGCTTCGCCCCCGCTTCGGCCCCGCCCTGGCCGAACGGGTCGCTGACCTCCCCGCACGCCGGGCATTGATAGCCGGCCATGTTCTCGATCAGGCCGAGGATCGGCACGTCAGTCCGGCGGAACAGGTCGATGGCGCGCGTGGCGTCGATCAGCGACAGGTCCTGCGGGGTCGACACGATCACCGCGCCGGCCGGCCGCGACTTCTGGATCAGCGACAGCTGGACGTCGCCGGTGCCGGGTGGAAGATCGACGACGACGATGTCGCGGTCGGCCCAATTGGCTTCGGTGAGTTGGGCCAGCGCACCCGACGCCATCGGCCCGCGCCAGGCCAGGGCCTGGCCTTCGGGAACGAGCTGGCCGAGCGACAGCAGCGACACTCCGAACGGCGTGTCGACCGGCTGGAGCACCTTGTCGATCGCCTCGGGCCTGGCCGGGGCGCCCAGCAAAGTGGGCTGCGAGGGACCATAGATGTCGGCGTCGATCATTCCGACCTTGAGGCCCCTTCGCGCAAAAGCGACGGCGAGGTTGGCGGCGACGGTCGACTTGCCGACCCCGCCCTTGCCCGAACCGACCGCGATCAGCAGCGGTCCGCTTTTGGCGGCCGTCAGCGCGACCCGCACCTCCCGCACGCCTTCGGCGGCCATGCCCGCTTCGCGGATCGACTTTTCGAGCGCGGCCCGGCGGGACTCGTCGAGACCGGACGAATCGGCAACGACCGTCAGCACGCCGCCGACATGGCGCTGGCTGCGGATGCGGTCGAAATCGCCGAAAGTCGCGGAGTTGAGGATCGGCTCGCTCATGGCCGGCGCTCGATAGGACGGTTTTCGACCGGCGCCACTGTTTTTCATGCCGGCGGCTTCCTATAGTGGGCCGATGAGCTTCCTTTCCGGCTGGGCCGCCCGCGGACGCGGCCTCTTCGCTGACAACAAGGGTCCCTGGGGATCACCACCTTCGGGCGAGGGCGGGCCCAACGACCCGACACCCGGACCTTGGGGCAAGAACGCGCCCAAGCGCCCGCGCGGCGACGGCCTCGGCGGCGGGGTCTCGAGCCTCGAGGAATTTCTTGAACGAAACCGCAGGCGGTTCGGCGGAAGCGGCGGCGGCGGGGGCGGCGGAACTGGTCTCGTACCAGACCGCTCGATTTATTTCTGGGCGTTCCTGGGTCTCATCACCCTGTGGCTGCTGTTCACCACCTTCCACCGGATCGCTCCGGAAGAGCGCGGGGTGGTCACCCTGTTCGGCCGCTATCACGCCACGCTCGAGCCCGGCATCGGAATGACCCTGCCGGCGCCGATCAGCAGCGTGCAGAAGGTCAATGTCGCCGAAATCCGTGGCATCGACGTCGGTTCGGCGACCGAGGAAACGCTGGTCCTCACCGGCGACCAGAACCTGGTAGACATCGCCTATCGCGTGCTGTGGAGCATCCGCGATCCCGAGCAATTCCTGTTCGAGCTACGGACCCCGGAGGACACCATTCGCCAGGTCGCCGAGAGCTCCATGCGCCAGGTGGTGTCGCAAATGTCGCTGAATGACGTCCTGGGCATCCGGCGCGGCGAGATCGAGGCGCTGGTCCGCGACGAGATCCAGCAGACCCTCGAGCGCTACGATAGCGGAGTGATCATCCGCAACGTGTCGATCCGCCAGGCCGATCCGCCAGCGGCGGTCAACGAGGCGTTCAAGGATGTCACCGCCGCGCAGCAGGACGCCGAGAGCGAAATCAATAAGTCCAACGCCTATGCGCTCCAGCTGCGCCAGCTGGCGCAGGGCGAAGCGACGGCCTTCGACAAGGTCTACGAGCAATATAAGCTTGCGCCTGACGTCACCAGGAAGCGGATGTATTACGAGACCATGGAGCGGATCCTGCGCAACGTCGAAAAGACCATCGTCGAGACACCGGGAGTGACCCCCTATCTTCCGCTCAACCAGATCGAGCGGTCGCGCGCTCAGCAGCAGCGGTCGCAGCAGGGCCAGCAGGGGACCGGACAATGATCGACTATATCCGCGCCAACCCCGGGCGAAGCGGGATCGTCGGAATCGTACTGCTGGCCATCTTGATGAGCAGCGTGTCGATCGTGCGCGAAACCCAGCAGGGCGTCGTCACACGGCTCGGCAAGCCGGTGCGCATCGTCAATTCGTTCGAGACCGGCGAAAAGTTCGGCGAACGCGGTGCCGGCTTGAATGCCAAGATCCCGTTCATCGAGAACATCGTGTGGATCGACAAGCGCGTGCGCGATCTCGACATGGACGCGCAGCAGGTGCTGTCGACTGACCAGCGGCGGCTCGAGGTCGATGCCTTCGCTCGCTATCGCGTGGTCGATCCCTTGCGGATGTTCATCGCCGCGCGCTCGGAAGACCGGGTCGAGCAGGCGCTTCGCCCGATCCTTGGCTCGCAGCTCAGGAACGAGCTTGGCAAGCGGCCCTTCGCCTCTCTGCTAAGCCCCGAGCGCGAGGGCGCGATGGAGAATATCCGGGACGGCCTCAACCGCATCGCCGAGCAATATGGGGTCGAGATCGTCGACGTGCGGATCAAGAAGGCGGACCTGCCGACCGGTGCGCCGCTCGACAGCCTGTTTGCGCGCATGCGCAGCGCCCGCGAGCAGGAGGCGCGCTCGATCCGCGCCGAGGGCGCAAAGCGGGCCCAGATCATCCGCGCCGAGGCCGATGCCGAGGCGGCGCAAATCTATGCCGCCAGCTTCGGACGCGACCCGCAATTCTATGATTTCTACCGGGCCATGCAGTCCTACCAGACCACGTTTCTCGGCGACGGCCGCGGGCAGCCTGCGCCTACCACCATCATCATGTCGCCCGACAACGAATATCTGCGGGAGTTCAACGGCAACCGTTAGTCGAATGGTCTGATTCAGTTCAATTCGCGTTCATGCGCTCGACCTAGCGTCGCCATCAACGCAGTCTCGAGCGAGAGGAAATGGTTTTGAAGGAGTCCGGAAACGTGCGTTACGCCTATGGAGTGGCAACCGCCCTTCTGCTCGGAGGTACGGCTTTTTCGCTGGCGACCGGCCAGGCCGGCGCCCAGGTTGCCCAGAACGCCCCGACCCAGATCGCCCCCCGCGCCGGAGCGCCTGGAACCTTCGCCGATCTCGCCGCGCGGCTTCAGCCGGCGGTGGTCAACATCTCGACCAAGCAGCGTGTGCCGGTGCGAGCCCAGGTCGATCCGTTCGAAGAATTCTTCCGCCGCTTCGGCGGGCAGGGCGCGCCGCAGGGCGGAAGCCCGGCAGTGCCACCGGGCGGTGGGCAGGGCGAGGGCACACGGACGCGTGAAACCGGATCGCTTGGCTCGGGCTTCATCATCTCGCCCGACGGCTATATCGTCACCAACAACCATCTCATCCAGGGCGTGGGCGGGCAGGGGACGGTCGATACCGTCATCGTGACCATGACCGACCGGAAGGAATATACCGCCCGCATAATCGGCCGCGACGCTCCGTCCGACCTCGCCTTGCTCAAGATCGAGGCCAACAACCTGCCCTACGTCAATTGGGGCGATTCGACGCGGGTTCGCGTGGGCGACTGGATCGTCGCGATCGGCAATCCCTATGGCCTGGGCGGAACGGTGACCGCCGGCATCATCTCGGCGCTTCATCGCGGGATCACCGGGATCGGCGCCTACGATCGCTACATCCAGACCGATGCCAGCATCAACATGGGCAATTCGGGCGGACCGATGTTCGACATGGCCGGCAACGTCATCGGCATCAATTCCGCGCTGATTTCGCCAACCGGGGCGAGCGTCGGTATCGGCCTCGCAATCCCCGCCGAGCTTGCCCGGCCGGTGGTCGAATCGCTTCGCCGCGGACAGCGGCCGCAGCGCGGCTACCTCGGCGTCGGCCTCCAGCCGCTCGACGAGAACATTGCCTCGGCGCTGGGCCTGCCCAAGGATCGCGGCGAACTGGTCCGCTCGGTCGTGGAGGGGCAGGCGGCGAGCCGCGCCGGAATTCGCCAGGGCGACGTCATCGTCAAAGTCAACGGCCGCGACGTCACGCCCGACGAGACCGTCTCCTACCTCATCGCCAACACGTCGGTCGGTGCGCGGATCCCGGTCGAGCTGATACGCCAGGGCCGGCGGCAGACGGTGACCGTCTCCGTCGCCCAGCGCCCGACCGAGGAGCAGTTGGCGCAGTTGCTCGGGTCCGGCGAGGACAATGACACGCCAGGCGCGACGGCTCCCAGCCCCGAGAGCGCCAAGAGCCTTGGCCTTTCCCTTCAGGCGCTGACCCCCGAGCTGGCCCGGCGCGCCAACATCCCCGCCAATGTCCGGGGCGTGGCGATCACGGCGGTGGACCCCAGCAGCACGGCGGCGGAAGAAGGCTTGCGGCCGGGCTATGTCATTCTGTCGGTGAACCAGCAGCCGGTGACTGCGCCGGCCCAGGTTGTCGCCGCGGTCGAGGCGGCGCGCCGGGCGGGCCGATCGAGCGTGCTTCTGCTGGTCCGCCTGCCCAACGGCAGCGAGGCGTTCGTCGGAGTCGATTTGCCGAAGCCATAACGGCTTGCTCGCGGCGCTCGCCCTAGCCTAGGCTCGCGCCTCGCCAAGGGAGCACGCGAGCATGGCAGTTGAGCCGACCAGCATCTTCATCGGCGCCGGCCCCGGCGGGGCCAATCCGCAACGCCTCGAGCTTAAGCGCGCCAACCGCCACGGGTTGATCGCCGGCGCGACCGGCACCGGCAAGACCGTCACCCTCCAGGGGCTCGTCGAGGGCCTGTCGCGGGCCGGCGTGCCGACCTTCGTCGCCGACGTGAAGGGCGATCTGGCCGGGCTCGCGATGCCCGGCGATCCCACCGCCAAGACCCACACCCCGTTCCAGCAGCGGGCGGCCGAGATCGGCCTTTCCGACTGGGCCTATGAAGCCGCGCCGGTGCAATTATGGGACCTGTTCGGCGCGCAGGGTCATCCGGTGCGAACCACCGTCAGCGAAATGGGGCCGCTGCTGCTCGCCCGGCTGATGAACTTGAACGAGGTCCAAGAAGGCGTGATGGCGATCGCCTTCCACGTCGCCGACAAGGACGGGCTGATGCTGCTCGACCTCGACGACCTCCAGGCCATGCTGGTCCATGTCGGCGAGCGCGCCGACGAGCTGACCCTCGAATATGGCAATGTCGCCAAGACCAGCGTCGGCGCGATCCAGCGCTCGCTGCTTCAGCTGCGCGCGCAGGGCGGCGACAATTTCTTCGGCGAGCCGGCGCTCGAGCTCGAGGATTTCCTGAAGCTCGACGAGAACGGGCGCGGGGTCGTCAACATCCTCGCCGCCGACCGGCTGATGGCCAGCCCGAGGCTCTATTCGACGTTCCTGCTGTGGCTTTTGTCGGAGCTGTTCGAGGCGCTGCCCGAGGTCGGCGACCCGGACAAGCCAAAGCTCGCCTTCTTCTTCGACGAGGCGCATCTGCTGTTCGACGATGCGCCGCCGGCCTTGCTCGAGAAGGTCGAGCAGGTGGTTCGACTGATCCGCTCCAAGGGCGTGGGGGTCTATTTCATCACCCAGAATCCGATCGACATTCCGGACAAGGTCGCCGGCCAGCTCGGCAACCGGGTCCAGCACGCGCTTCGCGCCTTCACCCCGCGTGACGAGGCTGCGGTCAAGTCGGCGGCCGATACGTTCCGGCCTAATCCCAATGTCGACGTGGCGTCAGCGATTACCGAGTTGAAGGTCGGCGAGGCGCTGGTGTCCCTGCTCCAGCCCGACGGGGCCCCGTCGCCCGTCGAGCGCACGCTCATCCAGC
>DASTDT010000017.1:0-9750 GCA_035710225.1 Sphingomicrobium sp. | reverse complement strand
CCGATGATGTGGGGCTTCGGCCTGTGGGCCTTGAGCCACGCGATCGTGAATCCGACCCCGTCGGGGCTGATCATCGCCGAGGCGGTGTTCGTTCTCGCCATCATCGGCGCCGCCCTCCAGGATTTCAAGAAACGGCGGCTGGTCGGCGGCGCCTGGCGGCAGTGGGAGGGGCGAACCAGCTTCTTCCCGTTCCTGCGCGGCCTCGCCTGGCCCGGCACAGGCTCGTTCGTCGCCGGCACCATCTTGTTCCTCGTGGCCACATGGGCGCATGGCGCGCTGGGCTATCGGCCAGCCGGCCCGTTCGCGCTACTCGGCTGAGGAAATCCGCGCTAAGGCGCCCGCATGGCTCGTAAATTTTTCGGCACCGATGGAATACGCGGCAAGGTCAACGCCGAGCCGATGACTGCCGAGATCGCTATGCGCGTCGGCCAGGCGGCGGGTGCGCATTTCCTTCGCGGCGATCATCGCCACCGGGTCGTCATCGGCAAGGACACGCGGCTTAGCGGCTATATGATGGAATCGGCGATGGTCGCCGGGTTCACCTCGGTCGGCATGGACGTGGTGCTGCTCGGCCCGATGCCGACCCCTGCGGTGGCAATGCTGACCCGCTCGATGCGCGCCGACCTGGGCGTGATGATCAGCGCCAGCCACAATCCATTTTTCGATAACGGCATCAAGCTGTTCGGTCCCGACGGCTCCAAGCTGTCGGACGAGGCCGAGCGGTCGATCGAGCGCCGTCTGGCCAAGGAGCCCAGGCTGGCCACGGCGGAATTGGTCGGTCGCGCCAAGCGCATCGACGACGCCCGCGGCCGCTACGTCCATTTCGCCAAGTCCACCTTCCCCGACCAGCTTCGCCTCGATGGGCTAAAGATCGCGGTCGATTGCGCCAATGGCGCCGCTTACCAGGTCGCGCCCGAAGCCCTGTGGGAACTGGGCGCGGAGCTCGTCACTCTCGGCATCGAGCCCGACGGCACCAACATCAACGCCGGCTGCGGTTCGACTCACCCGGAGTCGCTCAGCCGCGCGGTAATCGAGTCGGGTGCCGACATCGGCCTCGCCTTCGACGGCGATGCGGACCGGCTGATCGTCGTCGACGAGGCAGGCCGAGTGGTCGACGGCGATCAGTTGATGGCACTGATTGCTCTCGATCACGCCCGCCGCGGCGCGCTAAGGGGCGGGGCGGTGGTCGCCACCATCATGTCCAACCTCGGCCTCGAGCGCCGCCTGGCCGAGGACAAGGTCGCGCTCAAGCGGACCAAGGTCGGCGACCGCTACGTGCTCGAGGAAATGCGCGCGTCGGGCTGCAATGTCGGCGGCGAGCAGTCGGGCCACATCATCCTGTCCGATCACGCCACCACCGGCGACGGCCTTGTCGCTGGCCTGCAAGTGCTCGCCGCGCTGATCGACAGCGGCAAGCCGGCGAGCGAGGTGCTGCGCCAGTTCGATCCGGTCCCGCAATTGCTCAGGAACGTCCGCTTCGACGGCGCCGACCCGCTCGACAGCGCCGCGGTCAAGGCGCGCATCGCCGAGGCCGAGCGCCGGTTCGACGGCCGCGGCCGGATCGTCATTCGCAAGTCGGGCACCGAGCCATTGATCCGGGTCATGGCCGAGGGCGACGACGCCGCCGAGGTCGAGGCGGTGGTCGATTCCATCTGTGAGGCAGTGGCTTCTGTTTAGGATTTTCGGGTAAGCCCGCCGGTGTGACAACCACCCGAATCCTGATCATCGCCGGGTCCGACTCGGGCGGCGGCGCGGGCATCCAGGCCGACATCAAGACGGTAACGATGCTCGGCGGCCACGCCATGACCGCGGTGACCGCGATCACTGCCCAGAACACGCTCGGGGTCGATGCGGTCCACCCGGTGCCGGCCGAAATGATCCTCGCCCAGATCGAGAGCGTCGTCGGCGATCTCGGGGTCGACGCGATCAAGATCGGGATGATCGGCGGCGCCTTCGCCGCCCGGACCGTAGCCCAGCGCCTCGCCGCCATGACCCCGCGCGTGCCGATCGTGTTCGATCCCGTCATGGTCGCCACCAGCGGCGCCGCGCTTGCCGACGATGCCACCGTTGCCGCTTTCGGCGAGCTGATGGCAATCGCCACCATCGCCACGCCCAACCTGCCCGAACTTCGCCGCCTGACCAGCGAGGAAGACCCGGTCGCGGCCGCTCTCCACCTCGTTTCCGAGCATGGCTGCGCCGTGCTCGTGAAGGGCGGCCACGACGAGGGCGAGGCGCTTGCCGACGCGCTCATCGAAACCGACAATATCACCAGCTGGCAGGGCCAGCGGATCGACACCACCAGTACCCACGGCACCGGCTGCACCCTGGCTTCCGCGATCGCTTTCTATCTCGGCGCCGGCCTGACGCTGACCCAGGCGGTTGAGCGTGGACGCCTGTTCGTGCGCATGGCGCTGTTCGAGGCACCTGGCCTGGGCCAGGGTCACGGGCCGCTGGGCCAGCAGAACGTGCGACTGGACACTGGCATGGGCCTCAGGCTCAATCAGGTCACCGTCACCGGCCGCGACTATTCGAAGATGGTCGGCTTCTACAAAGCGCTCGGCCTCAAGCAGATCGTCGACAGCAAGGAGAATCTCTACGCCCGCTTCGAGGCCGGCGGGGCGACCTTCTCCATCCAGTGCGACCCGGAGGCGGAAAGCGGCGAGAATGTTGCAGTCTACTTCGAATGCGACGACCTCGACGAGCGGGTCGAGCGGCTTGCGCGGCTCGGAATTCCGTTCGAGCACGGGCCGCGCAACCAGCCGTGGATGTGGCGCGAAGCGCGGCTGCGCGACCCTGGCGGCAACACCGTCTTTCTCTACAAAGCCGGCGAAGCACGGCGCTTCCCGCCGTGGCGGTTGAAAGACTAATCCACAATTTTCTCAAGGCGCTGCTTGGCCGCGGCGAAGAGGCCGCGCTAGTCTGCGGCAAATGGGCCGGCCCTGCTTCAAGCTCGAACGCGATTATCCGACCCCGCTCGCAGGGGTCGACGAGGCCGGCTGCGCGCCGCTCGCCGGTCCGGTCGTCGCCGCCGCGGTGATCCTCGACCGCGAGCGATTCCCGCGCGGCATCGACGATTCGAAGAAGCTCACGGTCGAGGCACGCGAGTCGATCTTTAAGCGTCTCGAGAAGGTCGCCGCGATCGGCATCGGCATGTGCAGCGTGGAGGAGATCGAGCATCTCAACATCTATTGGGCAAGGATGACGGCCATGGCCCGCGCGGTGGACGCGCTGGCCAAGGCAATGGGCACGGAGCCGGCGTGGGTGCTGGTCGACGGCAATGCCTGCCCGCGCTGGCAGCGGCCGTCGAAAGCGATCGTCGCCGGCGACTCCCGTTGCCGCTCGATCGCCGCCGCATCGATCGCGGCCAAAGTCACTCGCGACCGCATCATGGCCGATCACGCCTTGGCCTATCCAGGCTACGGCTGGGACCGCAATCGCGGCTATCCGACCCCCGAGCACATCCGCGCCATCCGCGAGCTGGGGCTTACGCCCTTGCACCGCCGAACCTTCGCCAAGGTCCGCGAACATGTGGAGCAGGCGGTCGAATTACCGCTGATTCTGACGGCCTGAGTCCTTCGAGTCACACCACTAGGGATTGAGTCCGTTGCGCCCGACCGGACTCAACATCTTGTGGTTGCGCGCCAGCGGATTCCTTTTGTTCCAGGCGCCTTCTAGGGCCTGTTAACCCTTGATCGCTTGACCCGGACTCCGCCCTGACTCACCCCCAAAGCGACGACGTTGGACAGGGGGGGTCAAGCGTGAACTTCATCGCACCGGTAACCGGCCAGATCGGCCGCGCCGAACGGGCGCGTGTCGCTCCGACCAGACGCGAGCTTCCGCTCGACACAATCCTTATCGGCGACTGCATCGCCGAGATGGCTCGGTTGCCCGATAAGTGCATCGACATGATTTTCGCCGACCCGCCTTACAACCTCCAACTCGGCGGCGACCTCATGCGCCCTGAAGGCGGCAAGGTCGACGCCTGCGACGACGATTGGGACAAGTTCGACAGCCTCGCCGCCTATGACGATTTCACCCGCGAATGGCTCGAGCAGGCGCGACGGATCCTGAAGGACAACGGTACTATTTGGGTGATCGGCAGCTACCACAACATCTACCGCGTCGGCGCGCTGCTTCAGGACGCCGACTTCTGGATCCTGAACGACATCGTCTGGCGCAAGTCCAACCCGATGCCCAACTTCCGCGGCACGCGATTCACCAACGCTCACGAGACGATGCTGTGGTGCGCAAAGGACGACAAGGCGCGCTACACCTTCAACTATCGCGCGATGAAGGCCCTGAACGACGACCTCCAGATGCGAAGCGACTGGGTTCTTCCGATTTGCTCGGGGACGGAACGCTGCAAGGACGGCGGCGGCGACAAGGCCCATCCCACGCAAAAGCCGGAATCGCTGCTCTACCGGGTGCTGCTCGCCTCGACCAAGAAGGGCGACGTCGTGCTCGACCCGTTCTTCGGCACCGGCACGACCGGCGCCGTCGCCCGCCGCCTGGGGCGCCGCTGGATCGGCATCGAGCGCGAGCGCGCTTATGTTAAGGTGGCGGCGGCCCGCATCGAATCGACGCTCCCGCTCGATGAAAGCGCGATGGAAACGGTCGCCGACAAGCGCAGCCAGCCGCGAGTCGCCTTCGGCCTTCTGGTCGAAAGCGGGATGGTCCCGCCCGGCTCGGCGCTCACGGATTCGAAGCGCCGCTGGCAGGCATCCGTCCGCGCCGACGGTTCGATTGCGTGCGACGCCCATGAAGGCTCGATCCACAAGGTCGGCGCCAGCCTTCAGGGCGCCCCGTCCTGCAATGGTTGGACCTTCTGGCACATTGAAAAGGACGGCACGCTCGTCGCAATCGATGCGCTTCGCACCGCCCACCTCGCCGGCCTATAGCAGGGCATGAGAACGCTTCTTCGGCCGACCGGCTTCATCGATTCGCCGTTCGGCCATGACGGCAAGGTCGCTCGTCTGGCCGGCGGCCTCAACTGGTTCGCCGCGGTCGAGCTGATCCATGGCGACGGAAAGCGCGAGCTGGTTCCGGTCGAGGGAGTCGAGACCCGTTTCAACGACCATATGGCCGCCGACTGGCAGCGGCTGACATCGCCGCGCCCTCCGCTTCAGCTGGGGGCACGCACCATTCGCCTCGATCAGCCGCAGGTGATGGGCATCGTCAATGTCACGCCCGACAGCTTTTCGGACGGCGGCGCATTTGCCGACACCGACGCCGCCGCCTTCGCCGGGGCGGACATGGCCGCCGCCGGGGCGGCAATCCTCGATGTCGGCGGCGAATCGACCCGGCCCGGCGCCAAGCCGGTGTGGGAAGGCGACGAGATGGAGCGGGTTCTTCCCGTCATCGAGCGACTCGCCGCGGGCGGCAATGCGGTCAGCATCGACACGCGCAAGGCGGCGGTGGCCGACGCCGCACTCAAGGCCGGCGCCAGCCTCGTCAACGACGTCTCGGCGCTCACCTTCGACCCGGGCATGGCGGAGGTCATCGCCGCGTCGGGCAAGCCGGTCGTCATGATGCACCACCAGGGCGACCCGCAGACGATGCAGGACGATCCGCGCTACGGCGACGTGCTGGTCGACGTGTTTTACTGGCTCGAGGAGCGCGTTGCCGCCGCGGAAGCTGCAGGCATCCTGCGTACGCAAATCCTCGTCGATCCCGGCTTCGGCTTCGGCAAGACCGTGGCGCACAATCTCGCGCTCATGAACGGCCTGGCGTTGCTGCACGGTCTCGGCTGTCCGCTGGTTCTGGGCGCCAGCCGCAAGCGCACCATCGGCGCGCTCGCCGGCGAAGCGCCCGCGGACCGGCGTCTTGCCGGGAGCATTGCTCTCGCGCTCAAGGCGGCCGAGCAGGGCGCGCAGCTCATCCGGGTCCATGACGTCCCCGAGACGGTCCAGGCGCTAAAGGTGTGGCGGGGTTTGCGCGACGAGGCGTTGACCCCTCGGGTCTGACCGCGACGATGATCGGTCCGAGCGGCGTGTGGGCGTCCATTCGTCCATTGGCCGGGTCCCATAGCGAACTTACCGACCCGTCGAAGAACAAGGCATCCGGAGCCTTCAATCCGTCGCGGAAGAAGCGGGCGAACTTGCCGAACGACACCAGGCCCTCCGATATCACGAACAGCGGCTTGCCGCCGCGTACGCCCACGCCGTTGCGGATCAGGCGCGAGCGACCGTCACGCTCGATCTCGGGGTGAAGCGTGCCGTTGCTGACTAGCAGCGGCCCGGACTGGGTCTGCAGCTTTGGTGCGCAGCGGAATTGCGGGATGGCGTCGCTGGGGTAGATCGCCGCACGGCCGCCGCAGGTGATGAGGAACACGCCGTTCGGCTTTAGGTGAAAGTTGCCCGGGCCGTCGTTGAGGTTCAGCTCGTGGACCTCGACCCCGCCGCTGACCGCAAGCCCGATCGGCCGGCCTTCGTCGTTGAACATGCCGGCGTTCATCGCAAATGCCACACGGTCGGCGCTCGGCCGGACGGCGAGCTCGGCGAAGCCGCGGACCGGTTGTTCGCCGGGTCCCGCTGCGATCAATTCTAGTCGTCCGTCCCGGGGATCGCAGACCGTGAATCGGCTACCTTCGAATAGCTGCTGCCGGCATTGGGAATCGGCTACTCTGGCCGAAGGCGTGGCGCGGTCGCAGGCGGCGAGCAGCAGCAAGAGCAGGACAAGGGCGGGCATGGGCCCACCCTAGGCCGTCAGCTTCTTGTGTCGATGCCCAGTTCGGCGAGCTTGCGATAGAGCGTAGAGCGGCCGATCCCGAGCCGCCGGGCGACCTCGGTCATGCGGCCGCGATAATGGCCGATGGCGAGGCGAATGACGTCGGCTTCGATCTCTTCCATGCTGCGCAAGTGCCCGTCGCCGCGGAACAGCGTCAGCTGCGGTCCGCTCAATGCATTGTCGGCGCTCGACTGGCTCAACTCAGGGCTGCGGTCGCTGCGCCGGCCGCTGAAGCGTGACTGGATGGCGATGTGCGGGAAATCCTCCGCGCCAAGCGCTCCGCCCTGGCATTGCAGCGCGGCACGAAGCAGCACGCCGGCCAGCTGGCGCACGTTGCCCGGCCAGCCGTAACGCATCAGGATCGCGAGGGCATCGTTGCCGATGCTCAATTGGCGCATCCCGGTCTGCCCGGCGATCCGCTCGAGCAAATGGCGGGAAAGGGCGGGAATGTCGGTGCTCCGGTTACGAAGCGGCGGAATGGTCACCGCCACCGCCGACACCCGTTCCTTCAGGGCGGCGTTGAATTCGTCGGAAAGTGCAGTGTTCGAGGTGGCGATGACGCGCACGTCGACCGAGTTGGAGCCGTTGCAGCCGACCGGCCGAACCTCGCCCGTCGCCAGCGTCCGGTCGAGCAGCGCCTGTGTCTCGGCGGGAAGCGTGCCGATCTCTTCGAGGAGCAAGGTGCCACCGTCGGCCTCGACCATCTTGCCGACTTTTTCGCTGAACGCGCCCGGAAAGGCGCCGGCGGAATGGCCGAACAGGGTCGAATCGATGATGTTGGGCGCAACCGACTTGCAGTCGACGCTGACCAGCGGCCCCTTGGCGCGCAGGCTTGCGCTATGAATGGCGCGCGCCAGCGTCTCCTTGCCGGTTCCCGGTTCGCCGACGATCAGGATTGGCAGCCGGTTGCGCGCGGCCTTGGCAGCAACCGCCAGCGCGGCGCGAAAGTCGGGCGCCGCGCCGACTAGCTCGTCGAGCGACAGATGCACCGCCAGTTTCTCGGCCACCGGCGCCAGCTCGCCGGTCGGACGGCGACGGTCGCGGTGCGCGTTCAGTGCCTCAAGCATCCGCTCGGGCGCGACCGGTTTGACCAGGAAGTCGCTCGCACCGGCGCGCATCGCCTCGACTGCGAGCGGGATCGATTCCTGCTCCGCCAGCACCAGGACAGGAAGGTTGGGACGGCCGGAGCGAAGCCCGGCGATCAGCTCGGGCCCACTGACGGGGTCCCAGCCCGACACCAGCACCGCGCGCACTTCGCGCCCGTGCGGCCCGGACAGGATGTCCTGCGCCTCTGCCCCTTCGGCCGCGGTCACGCTCCAGCCGGCGCGCGAGGCTGTAGCCGCGAGCGCGCGCCGTTCGCCGCCATTGGCGTCGACCAGCAGCAAGGTGCGAAGCAGTTCTTCACGCATCGGCAGATGTCCCTTCGCGGGAAACCCTACGCGCCAAGGTGTAAAAGCCGGCTTAAGAGGCGATAAACCGCTTGGGCGTGGCGCTGGCCGTTGTTAAGACCGGCGCCGCAGTTCAAACGAAAGGGGACAAGATGGCAGAAGTGCCAAGCAGCGAGGGTGGGCGCGATCCGAATTTCCCGGCCCACGCGCGCAATTACGAAGGCTTTCTGACGCTCCTCAAATGGTCGATCGTCATCACCGCCATCATCACCGCGGCCGTCATTTTCATCATCAGCAACTAGCGCCGGGGTGAAGCTCGCAATCCTCAAGGAGACGGCGCCGGAAACGCGCGTCGCCGCAATCCCGGAGACGGTGAAGAAGTTCGCTGGGCTCGGCCTCGACGTCGCGGTCGAGCAGGGAGCGGGAGAGGGTGCAGCCATTGCCGACTCGGCCTTTGCCGAGGCTGGCGCGACGCTCGCCGACCGCGGTGCTACCCTATCCGGCGCCGACGTCGTGCTGGTCGTTTCCCCGCCCGACCCGTCGACGATCGCCGGGACCAGTCCTGGCGCCCTGCTGATCGGCGCCCTCGACCCGGTTCGCCGGGCAGACTGGATCGCCGATTATCTCAAATCCGGGTTGCGGCCGCTGGCAATGGAGCGTATGCCGCGGATCACTCGCGCCCAGTCGATGGACATTCTTTCGAGCCAGGCCAATCTTGCCGGCTACAAGGCGGTGATCGATGCCGCCGCGGCTTTCGGCAGGGCGTTCCCGATGATGATGACCGCCGCCGGCACGATCGGCCCGGCCAAGCTGTTCGTCATGGGCGTCGGGGTGGCGGGCCTGCAGGCGATCGCCACCGGCCGCCGCCTCGGCGCGCAGGTTAGCGCGACCGACGTCCGCTCGGCCACGCGCGAGCAGATCCTGTCGCTAGGCGCCAAGCCGGTGTTCGTGGAGGGCGTCGCCGGGATCGAGGGCGAAGGCGCGGGCGGCTATGCCGGCGAGACCAGCGACGAATACAAGAAGGCGCAGTCCGAGCTAGTTGCCTCCCACATCGCCAAGCAGGACGTCGTCATCACCACTGCGCTCATCCCGGGCAAGCCGGCGCCAAGGCTGGTGAGCGACGCACACCTCGCTTCCATGAAGCCGGGTAGTGTGATCGTCGATCTCGCCGCCGAAGCCGGCGGCAATGTCGAGGGCGTGGTGGCGGGCAAGACGGTCACGCTGCACGGGGTCAACGTGATCGGCGCGGTCCAGTTGGCGCGCGGTCTGGCGGCGGATTCGTCGGCGCTGTTCGCGCGCAATCTGGCCACCTTTTTGACCGCATTCTGGGACAAGGACGCGGGCTCGCTAGTGCTTCCCGACGACGACGAAATCGTCGCCGCCATCCGTCTTTCAGCGGATTCCTGACGAATCCACGCGAATCGGCCGTTCCGGGGCGAATCGGTCAAACCGTTAGGTCGGGCCGGTCCTGCACGCCGTCCGGCCCACGCTGCCGCTGGCCGGAGGCGATTCGATAAAAAAGGCCGGACGGGCCATCGCCCGCCGACCTTTTTCCTTTAACTTTGAACGGCTTGGTGGTGTTAACCGCCCGAGCCGCTGGCGCCCCAACCGGCCCCGAAGAGCCAGCTCAGTAGAC
>DASTDT010000016.1:0-4070 GCA_035710225.1 Sphingomicrobium sp. | reverse complement strand
CAGCCGCGGCGGCGCCGACGCTCGCCAGCTTCGCTCGAGCCAGTCGCGGACCTGGTCCCAGTCGACGTCGCGCCGGTTGAGTTTGAGCCCGAGCCAGCCGGACGCCCCATAATATTTGGGCCAGTAGTAGACGTCGGGTTGAGCTTCGATCAGCCCGCTCATCTCGTCCGGACCGCTGGCACGAACCAACAGCCCGACCGCGTCTTCGCCGTGATGGCGGTCGGCGAGGATGGCGAACAACTTGCCGTTCTTGTCGCCGCCGACCGACCAGCCGGGCGAGCCGTGCGAGGTTTTCCGCCCGACCTCGGCGAAGCCGCGCGCCAGGGCATCGACCTGGGCCTCGATCCAGCCGGCGTCGAACGGGCGGGAGGCATAAGCGGCCAGCACGCGCGGATAAAGCTGGTGCTCGGCGATCAGCAGCCGGGATTCGAGTGTTTCGGCGCTGTCCCCGGACAGGATCGCCACCTCGACCTGGCCGAGAATGTCGCCGCGATCCACCTCGGGCGTGACGACATGGACGGTCGCGCCAGTGATCTTGTCGCCATTGTCCAGCGCCGCCTGCTGGCTGTGGAGCCCCGGATAGCGGGGCAGCAGCGAGGGATGGATGTTGACGATCCGGCCGGCCCAGCGCTCGACCAGGTCGGCAGGAATGATCTTCATGAAGCCGGCCAGAGCGACGATGTCGATCCCGGCCTGCTTCAGGGCCCTCTCGAGTTCCGTCCAGTAAGTACGGCCGAGCGCGGCGGAATCGAGCGGTTCGACCCGGACGCCCTCGGCGGCGGCGAGGGCGAGGGCGGGGGCGGCGGGCTTGTCGCCACTGACCAGGGCGACCTCATAAGGGCAATTGCCCGCGCGCGCGGCGTAGATCAGGGCGGCCATGTTCGAGCCGCGTCCGGACACGAGGATGGCGACGCGCGTCTTATCCGCCATGGCGCGCACTCCACGCTTCGCGCGAACTCCAGGTTCCGGCCGGACCGATGACAGTGCAGCCCGTGTCGCCGGCCTCGACTCGGCCGATGGAAAAGACGGTTTCGCCGGCCTCCTCCAGCGCGCTTGTGACCTCCGCGACGTCCGCCGGTGCGACGGCGGCGACCATACCGATGCCGCAATTGAAGGTGCGCGCCAGCTCGGCCGGCTCGATCGCTCCGCCAGCCTGGAGGAAGGCGAACAGGCGGGGCAGCGGCCAACCGGCGACATCGACCACCGCGTGGCAGCCATTGGGCAGCATGCGCGGGATGTTCTCGAGCAGGCCGCCGCCGGTGATGTGGGCAAGGCCGCCGATGAGGCCCGCGCGGATCGGCGGTAGCAGGCTCGAGACATAGATTCGGGTCGGCTCGAGCAGGGCGTCGCCGAGCAGGATGTCCGGATCGAAACGCGCCGGCCGGTCGAGCTTCCAGCCATTGCTCTCAATGAGCTTGCGGACCAGCGAAAAGCCGTTGGAATGAACGCCCGAGCTGGCGAGGCCGAGCAGTACATCGCCGGGCGCGATTCGGTCGCCGGTCAGCGCCTTGTGGCGCTCGACCGCGCCGACGCAAAAGCCGGCGAGGTCATAATCGCCCTCGGCATACATGCCCGGCATTTCCGCCGTCTCGCCGCCGATCAGAGCGCAGCCGGCGATCCGGCAGCCCTTGGCGATCGAGGCGACCACGGCGGTGGCCACGGCCTCATCGAGCTTCCCTGTGGCATAATAGTCGAGGAAGAAGAGAGGCTCGGCGCCCTGGACGACGAGATCGTTGACGCACATTGCGACCAGATCGAACCCGACCCCGTCGTGCTTGCCCGTGTCGATGGCGAGCTTGAGCTTGGTCCCGACGCCATCGTTGGCGGCGACCAGCAGCGGGTCGGAAAAGCCGGCCGCCTTGAGATCGAAGAAGCCGCCGAAGCCGCCGAGCTCGGCGTTCGCGCCGGGGCGGGCGGTGGCCCGGGCCAGCGGGGCGATCGCCTTGACCAGCGCGTTGCCGGCCGCGATCGACACGCCGGCGTCGGCATAGGTTAGTGGCTTTTCGCTCATCGCCCGCAGCGACTAGCCACAAGCCGCTTGGATTTCCACGCCATTGTCGCCAAAAGCCGCCGATGCCCCGAAGCCGGCGCCTGACGATCCTGACCGCTTGCGCCGCCGCGGCATTCATCGCCGGCGGGACGGTGGTCGCGCAGCTGGAATCGGGCGAGCGCGGAATCCTCCCGATCGACAGCTCGGGAACGCTTGAGATCACCGGCATCAAGGTCGACGTCGGCGGCAAGACGGCAGCCGAAGCGCGTTTCGCCGGCTGGCGGATCGCCCAGCGCGAAGGCTTCAAGGCGCTGTGGGCCAAGCAGCACAAGCGCCCGATCGCCGAGGCGCCCAACCTTGGCGATTGGGTGCTCGACACCCTGGTCAGCTCGATCATCGTCGAGAAAGAGCAGATCGGCCCCAATCGCTACATCGCCGAGCTGGGCGTGCTGTTCGACCGCGCGCGCGCCGGCGAGTTGCTCGGCGTGGCAGGCCTCCAGCGGCGATCCGCGCCGATGATGCTCATTCCGGTGATGCTGACCGGTGGCACGCTGACGACAGTCGAGCGGCGCAACCCGTGGCAGCGCGCATGGGCGCAGTTCCGCACCTCGCAAAGCCCGATCGATTACGTTCGGCCGAGCGGGCTTGGGCCCGACCCGTTGCTGATCAACGCGGCCCAGGCCCGGCGCCCGGGTCGCGGCTGGTGGCGCAATATCCTCGATTTCTACGGAGCGGCCGACATCCTCGTCGCCGAGGTGACGCTTCGCCGCGCCTATCCGGGCGGGCCGGCAGTTGGCCGCTTCGTCGGCCGCCACGGCGCCGACGGCACGATCCTCGGCGGATTCACGCTTCGGGCGAAGGACAGCGCCGACGTGCCGCGGATGATGGCCGAGGGCGTCCAGCGCATGGACCGGCTGTTCAGCGACGCGCTGGCCGCCGGGATGCTGGTTCGCGACCCGAGTCTGATCACCATCGAGCCGCCGCCACCTGTCGAAGAAGAGGAGCTGACCGAGCCGACCCTGGCGCCGGTGCGGGTCATCCAGATCCAGGTGGTCACCCCCAACGAGCAGACTTTCGCTTCGGCGGTCGGCGAAATCCGCGGCGTTCCGGGTGTCACGTCGGTGTCGCCGCGAAGCACGGCGATCGGCGGCTGGTCGCTGCTGCTCGTCGGGTTCCGCGGCGATATCGGTGCGCTCGGGGCCGCGCTTCAAGCGCGCGGCTGGGCGGTCTCGAACGTCGGCGGGACGCTGCGCCTTACGCCGGCGGTTCCGCCGCCCGCGACGCCGCAGCCCCAGCAGCCGGCACCGCCGGCACAGCAACAACCACCCGACGGCGGCGGCGAGGAGCTGTGACCCGCAAGCCGGACCAGTTCGCGCTTCCGCTCGACTGGCCCCGGGCCGACGACGGCGGGCGCTTCATCCTGTCGGAATCCAATCGCCAGGCCTTTGAGCATTTCCGCGCGTGGAGCCTGTGGCCGGTCAAGGCAACCATCCTAGCCGGGCCGCGCCGGTCGGGCCGGACGATGCTTGCGCGTGCCTTCGTCGAGCGGGTCGGCGGCCGGTTGTTCGACGATTGCGAGCGCCACGACGAGGAAGAAGTGTTCCACGCCTGGAACAGCGCCCAGGATAGCGGGCGGCCGATCGTGATGGTCACCGGCGACCGCGAGCCGTGGCAGATCGCGCTTCCGGACCTGCGAACCCGGGTGGCAGTCACGCCGGTGGTCCGGATCCTCGACCCCGACGATGCCCTGTTCGAGCAGCTGGTGGCCTTGCTGTTCGCCGACCGCGGCCTGGTCATTCCGCCCGAGCCGCTGCGCTACCTGGTCCAGCGGGTCCACCGCGATTACTGGACCGCCGAGCGCGTGGTCGAGGCCATCGACCGTTTCGCCATTGCCGACCGCGCCCGCTTGACCATCCCGACGGTCAAGCGCGCCCTGGTCGACGCCGGGCTGATCGATTCCCGGGGCGCGGCATGACGGATGAGGCGCCGCCTCAGCCGCGATTCTTCAACCGGGAGCTGAGCTGGCTGGCGTTCAACCGCCGGGTGCTCGAGGAAGCGATCAATGCCGCCCATCCCTTGC
>DASTDT010000015.1:0-5242 GCA_035710225.1 Sphingomicrobium sp. | reverse complement strand
GTCGACCATGCCGAGGCGCGCGGGCGCGGGATCGCCTACGGCACGCGCGATCCGGCCCATCTGCTCAACGTCCCGGCCGGCAGGATGAGCGCCTGGCCCGACGAGCCCCAGGATTTCGCCGATGCGCTGGCCGCGGAGCCGGGCTTGTTCGCGGAACGGGGTGCCTACGGCGATTATCTCGCCGGGCAGCTCGAGCAGGCGGTGGCGCAAGGAGCGGTGGACGTCGTCGATGGCGAAATTGCCGCGGCGCAGCCCTCGCAGCACCCGGAACGGGTGGGGTGGAGGCTGACGCTCGATAATGGGGATAAGATCGAAGCGCAGGATCTCGTGCTTGCCACCGGTAACGGTCGGCCGGCGCCCTTCGCAATTCCCGGCTGGCCTGAGGGCGACATGGTGCAAGACCCGTGGAGCGCGGCCGCCGGCGAGCGGCTCCGCGAAGCGGCGCGCGAGGCCTCGCCACTACTGCTGATCGGAACCGGGCTGACCATGGCCGACGTCGTGCTGACGCTCGATCGGCTGGGCTATTTGGGGTCGGTGACGGCGGTGTCGAGGCGCGGGTTGGTGCCGCGGGCCCATGTGGCCGGGGTGGTCCCGCTGCCGCCACCCGGGCTTGGCGAAATCCCGGGCGACCTATCGGACGCGGTGGCGTGGATGCGGGCGCGCGGACTGGGGGGTGACTGGCGCTCCGCGGTCGACAGCCTGCGCCCCGTCAGCCAGGCGCTGTGGGAGAGTTGGCCCGAAGACACAAAAGCGCGCTTCGCCCGCCACGCGCGACCGTGGTGGGATGTCCACCGCCACCGCATCGCTCCGCAGGCGGCGGCGGTCATTGAGCAGTGGATCGGCGCCAACCGGCTGAGGGTCATTGCCGGGCGGGTGACGGGCGGGCAGCCCGGCCAAGTCCGCGTCGCGCGGCGCGGCGGTGGCGAGATCGCGGTCGAGGCAAAGCTCGCGGTCAATTGTACCGGGCCTTCGGAGAAGGTCGCGGACAGCGCCAACCCGCTGCTGCGGCAATTGCTCGCCGACGGGCTGATGGAGCCTGGCGAACTCGGACTCGGTGTGCGAGTCGATGGGGACTGCCGGGCAGGCGACGGCCTGTGGGCGCTTGGCCCGCTGACCAAGGGCCGCTGGTGGGAAATCACCGCCGTGCCCGACATAAGGGTGCAGGCCGAGCGGGTGGCGCAAGCAATTGGGGCAAACCGTAACGCCGGGGCGGTTGCTTCCCGCGGCACGCGCGACCTCCCAGCGAAATGAAGTCGGTCGAGGCGCTTGGCCGTTCGTCGATGCGGGCGTTGCGGACGGTTCAGCCGCGACCCTATAGAGCCGCAACGAAATTTGTTTTGGGGAGTGAACGATGAAAACGATCCTGATGGGCGGCGCGGCTGCCCTTGCGCTCGCTGGCACCTCGCTGGTGCTGCTCCCGGCCCAGGCCGATGCGCAGTCCGCGAACGCCAATGTGGCGGTTCCGAACAATGTCCTCCTGGCCGACTGGAAGGGCCCCTACCAGGGCGTTCCGCCGTGGGATCAGGTCAAGCCCGAGCAGTTCGACCAGGCAATTCAGTTCGCGATCGACGAGCTCAAGCGGGAGGCGGCGGCGATCGCCAACAACCCCGCCGCGCCGACCTTCGCCAACACCATCGAAGCGAGCGACAAGACCGGTGAACGCGTCAGCAATGTGCTCAGCATCTTCAGCGTGATGACCGACAACATGTCGACCCCGGCGTACGAGGCGCTCGACAAGAAATGGTCGCCTTTGCTGTCGGCCGCGTTCGACGAGATCTCGCTCGACCCGAAATATTTCGCGCGCGTCGAGACCCTCTACAACAATCGCGCAAGCCTCGGCCTCGACGCCAAGCAGATGCGCCTGTTGACCCGCACTTACGACAGCCTGGTCCGCCGCGGCGTCAAGCTCGACGAGCCGAGGAAGAACCAATTGAAGGCGATGAACAAGGAATTGTCTTCACTCTTCTCCGAGTTCAACTCGCGCCTGCTCAAGGACGAGGGAACGTGGATCGTCGCGACCGAAGCCGAGATGGCCGGCATTCCCGACGACGTGAAGCAGGCCGCTGCGGCGCTGGCAAAAGAGAAGAACGTCGGTGCGGGCAAATATGCGATCCGCAACACGCGCTCGGCAGCCGACCCGGTGCTCAGCTTCGCCAGCAATCGCGCGCTTCGCCAGAAGGTCTGGCAGGCGTTCGTCAATCGCGGCGACAACGGCAATGCCAACGACACCAACGCGCTGATCGCCAAGATCGTCAAGGTTCGCGCCGATCGCGCGCACCTGCTGGGCTTCAAGACCCACGCCGACCTGCGCATGCAGGATACGATGGCCAAGACACCGGCGCGGGCGATGGACCTGATGATGCGCGTTTGGCCAGCGGCGGTGAAGCGGGTCGGCGAGGAAGTCGCCGACATGAAGCCGCTCGCTGCCAAGGATGGCGTGCGCGCGATCGAGCCGTGGGACTATCGCTACTACATGGAGAAGGTGAGGAAGGCGAAGTACGACCTTAGCCAGGACGAAATCAAACCCTACTTCCAGCTCGATAATATGGTGAAGGGGATGCACTGGGCGGCCGGTGAGCTGTACGATCTCAAGTTCACCGAGAACACCGGCACGGTGCCGGTCTGGCACCCGGACGTCCGCACGTTCGAAGTGACCAATTCGAAGACCGGCAAGGTCATCGGCCTTTGGTACCTCGACACCTATGCCCGCGAAGGCAAGCGCTCCGGCGCGTGGGCGACCGGCTACCGCGATTCCTCCGGGCTGCTAGGCAGCCGGCCGAAGCTGGTTTCGAACAACAACAACTTCATCAAGCCGGGGCCGGGCGAGCCGGTGCTGATCACCCGCGACGATGCGGACACTCTGTTCCACGAATTCGGCCACGCCATCCACGGTCTTCTGACCGAGGTCTATTATCCCTCGCTCGGCGGGTCGCAGCGCGACTTCGTCGAATATCCGAGCCAGGTGAACGAGAATTGGCTGCTGACGCGGCCGGTGCTCGAGCGGTTTGCGCGCCACTATAAGACCGGCGCCCCGATGCCCGAGAGCCTGCTCAAGAAGATCGAGGCTTCGGACACGTTCAACCAAGGCTACGAGACGGTACAGTATCTCTCGTCGGCGCTGGTCGACATGAAGCTTCACACCAAGCCCGACGGGATCGTCGATCCCGACGCTTTCGAAAAGCAGGCGCTGGCCGAGATCGGCATGCCGAAGGAGACGGTGATGCGTCACCGCCTGCCGCAGTTCGGACACCTGTTCTCGTCCGATGCCTATTCGGCCGGCTATTACTCCTACCTGTGGTCGGAGACGATGGACGCCGACACTTGGGCGGCGTTCGAGGAAGCCGGCGATCCGTTCGACCGGACGATCGCCGACAAGTTCCGGACGATCCTGCTGATGACCGGCAACGAGACCGATCGCGCCGAGGCCTACCGCCAGTTCCGCGGCCGCGATCCGGACGTCACCGCGCTGCTCAAGCGTCGCGGCTTCCCGGTCAACTGAGCGGGGTCACCGCGCAAAGGAAAAGGGCCTCCCGCGGGAGGCCCTTTTTTGTGCCTTGTCGCGAAGCTCTACGAAGCCGTCGGGCTCGTGAAGGTATCGATCAGCACGTCGAGCTGCGACTGGCAGTCGTTGACGATCAGGCGCTGGGCGAGGCCTTCCATGCCGGCCGGCACCGGGGAGATCGAGCGGGTCTTGAAGGTCACCGCCTTGCCGGCGCCGCGGATCTCGTAATTCTGGCCGGGTGCGACCGGAAGCGCCTTGGGCCAGTCGGCATTGCGCTGGCCGGCGGCGAAATCGACGCTGGCGGTGCGTCCCGAGCCCAGCTCCTTGATGGTCACCGTCGCTTCGGTATCGGCGTCGGGCCGGTAAAGGCCGGTGTCGGCGGGATTGACGATGCACAGATTGCCCGAGCGGCTGACGTCGGCCTGCCACACGTTGCGGCCGGCGGTCGCTCCGGTCGGCGGCTGACGGGTGGCCCCGACCCGCCGGCGGGCGGCGGTGCTTCCGGACAAGGCGGCGAGCGCGGAGGTGGAGCCACCACTGGTCGCCGACGCATCGAACGATCCGGGCCCGCGCAAAGTCCGCGTGCCTCGCGAATCGAGGAGGATGACGACGTCATTGGCGCGCAGGTTGATCTTGCTGTTGTCAGGGACCGCCTTGCCGGCGGGATAGGCCTTGGCCGACGGGCCCGACGAGCGGACCACCAGCACTGCGGCGGCGGCCTGGACCGCAATCCCTCCAACGGCCGCGGCGCATGCGGCGAGAATCCACTTGTTCATGCTACTTCTCCCCTAGTTCGTAACTCTTGCCCGGGCCCGCTTCGCGCAGTCGGCAAGCGAATGCAGATAAAGCTATATCAGTATCATGGTTTGCAGCAATGGCTTCGATTTCCTGCAAGGCCGCAAGATTGCCTGTCTCGAATTGACGCCATAGCTGGGTCAGCTGTTGACGCGTTTCGACGGCCATGTGCGGCGCCGGTTCCCACACCACGATCGGGGTGGAGCGGCCGGACAATGTGATCCTCCCCATCGGCCGGAAGATCTCCTGGTCGTGGATGAGCGAGCGGGCCTCGTCGCTGACCAAGGCGTTGCTCTTGAGGTATTTGTTGGCGCCTTCGAGCCGAGCGGCGCAGTTCATCGCATCGCCCAGCGCGGTGTACTGGATCCGCCCCTCGCCGCCGAAATTGCCGACGATCGCCTCCCCGTGGTGAAGCCCGATGCGGGTCCGCCCGAGCAACGCCCGCTCCGGCGAGGCTTTGCCGAAATCGTCGCAGAAATTCATCATGTCGACCACTGCGGCAAGCGCCCGGTCGCCGTCGTCTTCGCGGGCGATCGGCGCGCCCCAGAAGGCGACCACCGCGTCGCCGACGAACTTGTCGATCGTGCCGCCGTGCTTGAGGACGATGTCGCTCATTCCGTCCAGATAGGCGTTGAGGATCGAGGCGGTCGTTTCCGGCGGCATCGAGTGGCTCAGCGAGGTGAACCCCTGGATGTCGGTGAACATGGTGAAGATCGGCAGCCGCTCGCCGGTCAGCGACAGCCGCGTCGGGTCCTTGAGGATCAATGCGGCGATGTCCTTGGGCAGGTATTTGCCGAGCGCGCCCTGGGCGAACTTCTTCTCGTCGCTGCCCATCGCTTTGACGGTCGCCTCGGTCGCCATATAGGCCAGCATCCAGCCGGCCAGCCAGCCGAAGGCGGGCATGCCCTGGGTGTCGATTCCGCGAAGCTCGAACAGGAACGGCGC
>DASTDT010000014.1:0-22525 GCA_035710225.1 Sphingomicrobium sp. | reverse complement strand
CGACGGACAGCGAGCCGGTGAAGGCATAGGCCACCGAAAAGCCGATCGTCAGATGGATGGAGAGATAGGTGAGGGTCTTGGCGATGTCGCGTTGCATCGGCCTAGAATGGCCGGTCGGGGGCAAACGTTCCAACGCGTTGTAGCGATGAGACTGATCGAGCGCGCTTTCCTTCGGCGTTCGCGAACGGGACGCGTCGATCCCGGCGCGTTCAAGCTGCTGGATCGGGAGCTGAAGATTTCCTGAGCCGCGCCTTGCGCGCTTCCGCGGCGAGGCGGAGGGCTTCGCGGCGGCGCTGAACCACGTCGCTGAAGGCGGCGGCGAGGATCCCGGTCGGCATCGCGATCAGCCCGATTCCGGCGAGCGCAACGAGGCCAGCGAGCGCCTTGCCGAGCACGGTCATCGGGAAGACATCGCCATAGCCGACGGTGGTCAAAGTGACGATGCACCACCACATCGCGCGCGGGATCGAGCCGAACTTGTCGGGCTGGGCATCGGCTTCCGCCCAATACATCAGCGTGCTTGCCACCAGCAGCACGAAGCCGGCGATGCTAACCGTCAGGATCAGCTCGTGGCGGCGCTCGGACAAGGCGGTCGCGAGGTCGTGCCACGCGTTCGACATGCGCCCGAGCTTGGCGAGGCGCATGATCCTGAGAACCCGGAAGAAGCGCAGCAAAACGCTTCCGCCGCCGCCGAACGCGAAGAAGGTCGGGACGATGGCGAGAAAATCGATGATGGCCTGGACGCTGAAGGCGTAGCGAAGCCGCGGAAAGCGGTACTTCGCCCATTGCGGGTTGTCTGGCGCGATCCACAGGCGAAGCAGATATTCGACGGTGAAGATCGCCCCGAACGCCAGCTCGGCGACCCGGAACAGCCCCTCGCGCCCACCGGCGACCATCGGTTCGGTATCGAGGATGGCGAGCGCCGAGGCGAGGACGATGCAGACCACCAGGAACTTGTTGGCCTGGCTCAGGCCCAATTCGCTCCGAGCGTGCGGCTCGAGCTCCTGAAAGACTCGCCGCCGAACCCCCAACGCCATTCTCAGCCCCCCTTGGCCGACGCTATTCGTGTCGCGACGATCTTCTCCCACTTTGCGCCGGTGGGGAAGCCCCCCGCGACCCACTCGCGCTCGATGGCCTGGAGCGTGGCTGCGACCGCCGGGCCCTGCCGCACGCCGCGCCTGATCAATTCCCCGCCGGAGATCGGCAGTCGCGGCAAGGACCAATTGCTAAGCGCGGCGGCGTCCTCGGTTCGGCCGGCCAGCAGCAGCCGGTCGGTGGCGCTGTCGGGACCGATCCAATAGGCCAGGGCGCGCGGGTCGGCGCCGGGGTCACGGTCCGCGGCCAGGGCGAGCCGCTTCCTCGCCTTGTTCGACAGCTTGAGACGTGCGGCCACGTCGCTTGCGATCGCCGCGTCGGGGGGAAGCAAGGCGGCGAGCCGGCGGATCGGATCGGGTGCCATTCCCGCCGAACGCTCGGCGGCGACCAGGGCGGCCAGCGGCTCATGCCCGAGGATCTCGGGGAGGACGGGCTTTAGGATTCCACGCTCGATCATCAACGCGACGGTTGGGGTAGGGTCGTCGAGGGCGAGGATCTTGGTCAGTTCGTCGGCGATCCGCTCGCGCGACAGGGCCATCAGGTCGTTGGCGCGGCTGGCGCAGGCATCGAGGCCGGCGGCGTCGGGATCGCCGGCGCCGAAGCGGGCATGGAATCGGAAGAAGCGCAGGATCCGCAAATGGTCCTCGGCAATGCGGGTCAGCGGGTCGCCGATGAATCGCACCCGGCGCGCGCGCAAATCGTCGAGGCCGCCGAAATAGTCGCTGATCTCGCCGCTGTCCGGATCGGCGTAGAGCGCGTTAATGGTGAAATCCCGCCGCGCCGCATCGGCCTGCCAGTCGTCGGAGAAGGCAACCGTCGCCCGGCGCCCGTCGGTCGAGACATCGGAACGCAAGGTGGTGATCTCGACCGGCTGACCGTCGGCGACGGCGGTGATTGTGCCGTGGGCGATGCCGGTCGGGACCGCCTTGATGCGCGCCTTTTCGAGCCTGGCGACGACATCGTCGGGAAGCAGCCGGGTGGCGAGATCGATGTCCGACACGGCAAGCCCGAGGAGGTCGTCGCGCACCGCCCCGCCGACATAGCGGACGCAGCCGCTGTCGCTGTCGAGCGCGGCGAGGATCCGCGCGATCCCGCGCTTCTTGCGCCAGGCGGCCGCGTTGAGCTTCACGCCAGCTCCAGCCGGCGCGCGAGGTTGACGATCATCGCCGCCGTCGCGCCCCAGATTCGCCGCCCGTTCCAGTCGATTTGCCAATAGTGGCGGGTGACGCCCTGATACACGGTGCTCATGCGGCGGTGGTTGGCTGGATCGACAAGGAAGGACAAGGGCGCTTCGAACAGTTCCGCGACCTCGTCCTCGTGCGGCGCAAGGTCGAGATCGGGCGGGATTGCGGCGACCACCGGGACGACGCGGTAGCCGGTAATGGTGTGATAGGGGTCGGCGGTGGCGATCGGTCGAACCAGGGCCGGGTCAAGTGCGATCTCCTCATATGCTTCGCGAAGCGCGGCGGCGACATGATCCTCGCCCGGATCGAGCCGGCCGCCGGGAAAGGCAACCTGGCCGGCGTGGGCGCGCAGATGCTCGCGGCGGACGGTGAGTAGCACGCCGGGCTCGGGCCGCTCGGTGATTGCGACCAGCACTGCGGCGTCATGGCCATCGTCCTTCTCGGCGTCGAACAGGTCGCCGTGCTGCAGTCCGTGCGGGGAGGGGCCGGCCAGCGCCATCGCAAGGCGGTCGACGATGGTCATTGGCCGAGCGGAAAGAAGGCGCCGTCGCTCCATACCCCGGCAGGGTCATGCCCCTCGGCAAGGGCGATTGCGGCGAGCTCGTAATAGACCGGTCGAACGATCAGCGCCTCAAGCCCGTGGCGGACGGCAATACGCGGGCTCGGGCCATGCTCGCCTTCGATGACGATGAGCGGGTGCGCGGGGCCGAGGATCACGGCGTCGCCATGATCGAGCTCGAACGCGATCCGGCGCTTCTCGCCGTCCCCTTCGCTGGTCATCGCGACTGCGCGGAACGGCGTGACATCGACCGCGATGGCCAGCTTCTCGACCGGTGTGACGAGGACGTGGCTGCCGTCGGGCTCGCGGCGAAGGACGGTGGAGAACAGGCGGACCATCGCCGGCCGGTCGATCGCGCTGCCCATGTGGTACCAGGTGCCGTCGGCGGCGATGCGCATCTGGCTATCGCCGCAATGTGCAGGATTCCACTGGTCGACCGGCGGCAGCCGCTTGCCATCGATCGCCGCGGCGAGCTCGGCGAGCGGGCGGCCGGCAAGGCGGATCGGGGGGCGGCTTTCGGGCATCGGCCTGCTCTTGTCATCCGTCGCGTCCCGGCGCAATCCGCGCGCCATGGAGCGAACCGCCATCGTCACCGGCGCGGGCAAGCGCGTGGGCCGGGCCATCGCCGAGGCGCTGGTCACCGACGGCTGGACGGTCGTTGCCCATGTCCGGCGGGCCGGAGACCCAGTGCCGGAGGGCACCATCCCGGTCGCGGCCGAGCTTGCCGACCCCGACTGCGCGAAACGGGTGTTCGCGGCGCTGGACGGGCTCGCGCCGCCGGCTCTGCTGGTCAACAATGCCGCGCGCTTCGCCGAGGACCGCCCCGACGACTTTCGCACGGACGAGTTCGCGGCGCACATGGCGGCCAATGTCCAGGCGCCGGTGCTGCTGACCCAGGCGTTCGCGGCGGCGGCCGGGACCGGCGACCGGCTGGTCGTCAATCTGCTCGATTCCAAGCTCAGCGCGCCGAACCCGGATTTCCTCAGCTACACCTTGTCGAAGATGGCGCTGGCCGGCTTCACCGAGCTTGCGGCGCGGGCCTTCGCCGGGCGGGGCGTGCGGGTCAACGGCATTGCGCCGGCTCTGATGCTGCGCTCGCCCGGGCAGGCTCCCGCGAATTTCGAAGCGATGCATGCGCTCAACCCGCTTCGCCGCGGGGTCGAGCCTGGCGATGTCGTCGCCGCCTTGCGCTACCTGATCGATGCCCCGACGGTGACCGGTCAGATCATCACCATTGACGGCGGGCAGCGCTTTCTCGCGCTCGATCGCGACGTCCAGCACCTGGAGACTTGAGTGAGCGATCCCGTCAAACTGGAGGGAATGGTGCCGCCGTCGCTGGCTGTCGCCACGAACAGGATCATGCTCGACGGGCTCGAGGTGATGACCGACATCGGCTTCCACGATTACGAGATCGGCACTCCGCAGCGGCTGCTGGTGACGGTCGAGCTGTGGCTGAAGGCGGTCGAGGTGCCGGCCGACGACGACCCGGCCAATGCCTGGGATTATGATTTTCTGCGCACCGAGATCCTGCGGCTGGCGGGGGAGCGCCGCTACAACCTTCAGGAAACGCTCGCCCGGCGAATTTACGACCGGCTGGCTGCGCTCCACGGGGTCGGCGCGCTTCGCGTCGCTACGGCAAAGCCGGACATTTATTCCGACGCGCGCGGGGTGGGCGTGGAGATCGCCTCCTTCGAAGGGGCCGCTCCACGTTTGTCGAAAGGCTCGTGACGATTCGGGAACAAAGTCGTTGCGCCACCATTTTGGCTTTATTAGAGAGGCGCGTCGTTCGGCCGGTGATACACTGAAACATCGGCTGCCTCGGTAATCACGGCGCGAAGCTGCGCCACGCATTTTTTATCCGTGGTTTCCCACGGGCGAGAAGGAGAGCTGCGGGTCAATGTCCTACGCCCAACGCAAGGAAATCAGCGCCAGCCGAACCCCGGCAATCATCGTCGTTGCGCTGATTCACGTGGTTCTCGGCTATGCCATCGTTACCGGCCTGGCCTACAATGTCGTCAAGGAAAAGCTTGAGGACCTGAAGACCTTCAACGTCGAGGACGAGCCGCCTCCCCCCGAGGAGCCGCCGCCCCCGCCGGAGGACACGCCGCTGCCGCCGCCGCCGCAGGTGAGCGCGCCGCCGCCGCTGGTGCGTACCCTCACGCCGCCGACCCAGATTTCGACCACGCCGGTGATCCAGCCGCCGATGCCGCCGACCCCGATCGTCACGCCGCCGGCACCCCCGGCGCCGCCGCCGGCACCGCGGATCACGCAGCCGAAAAGCCTGTCGGGCAGCCTGCAGGGCCTTATCCGGAACGACGACTATCCGCAGAACGCGATCGAGAACGAGGAGCAGGGAACAGTCCGCGTCGTACTCACCGTCGGTCCCAACGGGCGCGTCTCCGACTGTTCGGTCGTCGGCTCGAGTGGGTCCCGCACGCTCGACAGCACGACGTGCCGGATTCTCCGCGCCCGCGCCAAGTATGAGCCGGCTCAGGATTCGTCCGGCAACCCGACGACGTCCAAGACGTCGCCGCAATCCATCCGATGGGTTCTCGAATAGCCCCCGAATTTAGGCATTACACAGAGGAAAGTTGATAATTATGGCAACTCCAGTACGCGGCGCCACCACCGGAGAAGACTTCGGTCTGATGAACGCGCTCAACGAAGGCGGCGTAATCTCGTGGGCCACCTTCATCATCCTGATCACCATGTCGGTGTTCAGCTTCTACATCCTGTTCACCAAGCTGATGCAGCAGCAGAAGATCATCAACCAGGGCAAGAAGGTCCGGGCGAGCTTCTGGAACTCGGCCAACCTCAAGGAAGCCGCGACCAAGCTCGACCAGAAGAGCGCCTATCGCGCGATCGTCGACGACGCGCTGATTGCCCAGGATCAGCACAGCAAGCTCACTGATCCGGTTGACCAGCATGAATGGGTCGCGGGCGGTCTGGCGCGTTCGCAGGGCGCGATCGGCGCCCGTCTCGGCGAAGGCCTGGCCTTCCTCGCGACGGTCGGCTCGACCGCTCCGTTCATCGGCCTGTTCGGCACCGTCGTCGGCATCTACCGCGCGCTGATCAAGATCGGCGCGACCGGCGATGCCTCGATCACCACCGTCGCCGGCCCGGTCGGCGAGGCGCTGATCATGACCGCTCTCGGCCTGATCGTCGCGGTCCCCGCGGTGCTCGCCTACAACTGGCTCATCCGTCGTAACAAGACGATCATGGAAGACCTTGGCGCGTTCACCAACGACGTCCACGGCTACCTTGCGTCGAACGGCTCGGTGAAGCCTGCGATGGCCAGCGTCAGCCCGCGTGCGCAGACCAAGACCGCCGCTGCGCCGACCCAGCGCGGAAGCGAGCCGCTGCGTACCGGCATGACCTCCACCGGCGCCCAGTCCGACCGGGTCAGCTGACTTGCCGGGGCCGGCCCGGCGCGAGCCCGGCCGGCCCCGCGCGCGTTTCGATGTTACGAACTCACGCTAGGTAGGAACCGAATTCCATGGGAATGAGCGTAGGCCAAGACAGCGGCGACGAAGACGTCCCGATGTCGGACATCAACACCACGCCGCTCGTCGATGTGATGCTGGTGCTGCTGATCATCTTCCTGATCGCCGTCCCGGTGGTGTTGCAATCGATCCCGGTTCAGCTGCCGACGGTGGCGTATGAAGTGACCCAGACCAAGCCGGAAAACATCAATCTGTCGGTTCGCGCCGGCCCAGGCGGCGAGTGCGAGGTCTATTGGAACCTGACCAAGGTCAATTCCGACGAACTGCTCGACAGGGCGGTGAAGGCGCTCGAGGACCTGATCAAGGAGGTCGGCGGCGTCGAGAACGTCACCGAGGAGAACATGCCCGAAGCGCATATCCGCGGCGACATCAACACGCCCTACCGCTGCATCGGCGGAGCCGTGTTCGCAATGCAGCGCGCGGGCTTCGCGCGGGTCGGCTTCATCTCGCAACCCAACCCGCTGGTTAACCAGTAAGCCCCCTCGGAGACTGCCGCCATGTCAATGCAAACCGCCAGCGACAACACGGCTGGCGAACCGATGATGGAGATCAATACTACTCCGTTGATCGACGTCATGCTGGTGATGATCATCATGCTCATCATCACCATCCCGCCGCAGACTCACGCGGTGAAGCTCGACCTGCCGGTCAACCAGCCGAACCAGGAGCCGCCGCCGGTCGACCCGATCAAGAACAAGATCGTCGTCACCCAGGACGGCGGGGTGCTGTGGAACGGCGCCAACGTCAATCTCGAGCAATTGCGGGTCTATCTCGAGGCCTCGCAGCAGATGAACCCGGTGCCGGAGCTCCATCTCCAACCGGAATCGGAAGCCCGCTACGAGCTGGTCGACGAGGTGTTGGCGGTAACCAAGCGCGCCAACGTGACCAAGATGGGTTTCGTCGGCAACGACGCCTACATGAGCTGGTAGGCGTAAGCCTTCGCCGAGACAAAGGGCGGTCCTGATGGGCCGCCCTTTTTCGTTGCGGCTCAGCCGAAGGTGAAGGCGTAGGCCTCGGCGCCCGCATCCTGGAAGGTGATGGTGAAGCTGCGTTCGCGAGCGCCGCCGCGGTGGCGGACGAGCTGGTAGAGCCGCTGGCCGCGAATAGTGCCGTTGCCGCCGTGGTCGATGTCGAGGCCGGCATCGGCGCCCGGGACCTGGCCGTCGAGCGTGACCCTGAAGCGCACCGGCCTACCGCCGGGCGAGCCGAGGACGAGGTGAAGGTCGCGGGCCTTGAAGCGAATCGACAGCGAAGCGCCCGCCGCTTCGGAGCGCCCGCGCTGGTAGCTTACGGCCCACGGCCCGGCATAGGCCCATTGGCCGAGCGCGAGGGCGGGCGGCGCGGCGTAGACCTTCGAAGAGCCACGCGCAAAGCCGCCCGGCGAGGTGAAGTTCTCCGCTCGGCCAAAGCCGAGGTAGGTTTCGCGGGTCGCCGCCTGGCCGCTCGAGGCGATGGCGGCGCCGGCGGCGGCGACCTCCGCGCGGCGCTGGTCCGGCCTGCGACCGGCTTCGGCCAGCAGTCGGCGGATGGCGCCCTCGGTCTCGTCCTTGCCGCCTTCCCCGAAGTGGAAACGGCGCAGGCGGCCGTTGGCGTCGACCAGATAATGCGCCGGCCAGTAGCGATTGTTGAAGGCCCGCCAGATGGTCCATTCATTGTCGACTGCGACCGGATAGGTGACGCCGAAGTCGGCGATTGCGCGGCGGACGTTGGCGGGATCGCGCTCGAACGCGAATTCGGGCGTGTGGACGCCAATCACCACCAGCCCATCGGCGGCATAGCGCTCATACCAGGCCTGGACGTGGGGGATGGTGCGAATGCAGTTGATGCAGCTGTAGGTCCAGAAATCGACCAATACGACCTTGCCCTTGAGCTGCTCGCGGGTCAGCGGCGGCGAGTTCAGCCACAGATTTGCGCCGGCGAGCGGCGGCATCGGACCCTTGTCAGTGAGGTCGGTGCTGCTCGACGGCATGGTATCGCCGAGGCCGAGCCAGCCGGCCAGCGTGCGCTCGAGCTGGTTGGTCGGGCCGCTTGACAGGCGCGCGAGAACTTTGGTGTCGAGCCGCAGGGCGATGGCGACGACGCCCAAAAGGACCAGGATTCCGAGCACTCGGCGGACCGTCTCGCCCGCGCCGATCGAGCGGCGCATCGCCGCATAGACCCGCCCGCCGATCAGCAGCGCGAGCGCGAGGCTGGTCGCGGCGCCGGCGGAATAAGCGAACAGCAGGAGCGCGGTCTGGGTGCTTGCACCGCCAAGCGCGGCGCCGGTCAGGATGAGACCGAGGATGGGGCCGGCGCAAGGCGCCCACAGCAGGCCGGTGGCGACGCCGAGCAGCAGCGACGAGCCGATCCCGCCGCTATCGTCGCTTCGCGCCGCGAGGCGGTCCCCGAGTTGGACCAGCGGGCGCATCGCCCGTTCCGCCAGCGCCGGGAAGATCAACAGCAGCGCGAATCCGCCGAGTAGAGTGAGAGCGATCCACCGGCCCCACTGGTTGGCGGCCAGCGCGGCTTCTCCGCCGAGCGAGGCGAGGGTCGCGAACAAGGCGAAGGTGGCGGCCATTCCGGCCAGCAGCGGCAGGCCGTTGGGCAGGAACGGGCGGTCGGCGCGGGCGAACACGAACGGCAGCACCGGCAGAATGCAGGGCGACAGGATGGTGAGAATGCCGCCGAGATAGGCGAGCAGGAGAATCAGCATCAGGCGGGTCGGAAGGTCAGCGACAAGCCGTTGACGCAATGGCGCTTGCCGGTCGGCGGCGGGCCGTCGTCGAAGATGTGGCCGAGATGACCGCCGCAGCGGCGACAATGCTCTTCGACCCGGAGCATTCCGAGTTCGCGGTCGGTCTTGGTGGCGATGGCCTTGGGCAGGGCCTTCCAGAAGCTCGGCCAGCCAGTGCCGCTGTCATATTTGGCGGCGGAGGAGAACAAGGGCAGGCCGCAGCCGGCGCAGGCGTAGATGCCCTTGCGCTTCTCCCTGTTGAGCGGCGAGCTATAGGGCCGTTCAGTGCCTGCCTGGCGCAGGATTCGGTAGCGGTCGGCGCCGAGCTTCGTGCGCCACTGGGCGTCGCTAAGCTCGATTTCGAACCGGCGGGCCCGCGCCGGGCCGGCCAGGCCGGCGGCGGCGATGGCGGCGAAAGCGGCGGATCCGGCGAGGATCGAGCGGCGGGAGAGGGGGGCTGGGCTTGTCATGCCTCCAGATACGCTTTCGAGGCGCAAATGGATGCCCTCAGGCCGCAACCAACTTGCCGGTCGCGACCACCGGCCCCAGCGGCGTGCCGCTGGGCGATCCACCGGACTGTTCGATGGAGATGGCGAGGGTTCCCCCGGAATCGAGCATCGCGCCCATCGCCGGGTCGATCTCTGCCCGCATCGGCCCCTCGGCCGGCATCACGCCCATCGAGCGCGGCCTGCCGTCGGCCGGTATGAGCCACAATTCCATCGCCTTGCTCGCTTCGATGGCGGGAGTCATGGCGGGGGTGATAATCAACTGGCGGGCGGCCGGATCCCAATTGGCGACGAGGCGGACGGGCGCGGGGTCATCGCCCGCGAGAGTCGCTACCATTGGCGTCGTAACGGCAACCTGGGGCGCGGGCGGGGCCACTGGCTCGGGCCGGGTGACAAGCGCCAAGGCGAGCGCGGCGGCGATCGCGCCGAGACCGCCGGATGCGAGCCGCCAGCGGGCGACCGTTCGGCGAAGATCGGGCAAGTCATCGTTTGCCGCGCTCCGGAGCGGCGCGGTGACGGCCATGATCGACTGCCAGACGGCCGGTGCCGGCATACGGTCCTCGACCCTGTCGAGCAGCGGCGAAAAGCGGGCCGACCATCGCCCGACCTCGGCCCGGAACGCGGGATCGCTGGCCGCGAGCCCGCGCGCCTGCGTCAGTTCGGCGCCTTCGAGTAGGCCGAGCGCAAATTGCGCGGCAAGCGCGCCGCGCTCATCCGGTCCAAGGCGGTCGACGGTCATGTCTCGAGGCAATTTCTAAGTGCAATGAGGGCTCGGCGGATACGGCTTTTCATCGTCCCGAGCGGGACTTGCTCGAGCGCGGCGACCTGGCTGTGGGATGCACCGTCGAGGAACGCGGAGACGATCGCGCGGCGCGGGCTCTCGTCGAGCTGGTCGAGGCAGTCGTCGAGCGCCTTGCGGTCGTCGGCGTTCTCGAGCAGTTCGAGCGCGCTGAGATCTTCCGAGGCCGGGTCGCCGGCTTCGTCGAGCGAGGCCGTGGTGGGCCTGCGGCCGCGAATTCGGTCGATCGCTCGGTTGCGGGCGAGGACGGCAAGCCAGGTAATCGGGCTGGCGCGTTCGACCTTGAACCGGCCGGCGTTGCGCCACACCGAGACGTAGACGTCCTGCAAGACTTCCTCGGCTTCCGTTTCGTTTCGGAGGATCCGCAGGGCGACCCCGTAAAGCTTGGCCGAGGTCCGCTCGTAGAGTCTCGCGAAGGCCTGGCGATCGCCCGACGCGATCGCCGGAAGCAACGCCGCCAGCTCTCGTCGCGCATCGTCGCTTACGGGCCGGTTGTTATCCATTGCGAGAACCATGCCCAACGGGGTCGCCAAAGGGAAGGCCGTGGCGGCGGGAGCGGGCAGTTTCAGGTCAGGGATTCCCATGAAAGCCGCTCCCGCCGCGAGTGCCGATGCCGCAACGGCCCTACGGCATCAGCACCTTGTCGATGACGTGGATGACGCCGTTCTTCTGCATGACGTTGGCAATCGTGATCATGCCCATATTGCCCTTGGCGTCCATCACCGCCCAGCCGCCGCCACTGGCGTGGAACATCAACTTGCCGCCATTCACGGTGGTGTAGGTCGCGGTGCCGCGGTTGGCGCGTGCCTTGGCTGCGATCTGCTGGGCGGTGATCCTGCCCGGCACGACATGATAGGTAAGGATCGAGGTCAGCGTGCCCTTGTTCTCGGGCTTGACCAGCGTCTCGACCGTCCCGGCCGGCAGCTTGGCGAACGCAGCGTCGGTCGGGGCGAAAACCGTGAACGGGCCGGTGCCCGACAGGGTCTCGACCAGGCCGGCGGCCTTGACCGCCGCGACGAGCGTGGTGTGGTCCTTCGAATTGACAGCGTTCTCGACGATGTTCTTGTTTGGATACATGGCGGCGCCGCCAACCATCGGGTTCTTGGCGGCAGCGGGCCCGCCGACGGCGAGCAGCGCCGATCCGGCGAGGGCAAATACGAAGCGGTTAGACAACATAAACGGATCTCCTTTTCTGCAGCTGGAAGCTGGCGTGAGGAGATACGGCGCCTGTTCCCGAACGGATGCGTTCAGGCGTCGAATTGCAGCCGAGCGAGGCGCGCATAGAGCCCGCTTTGGGCGGCAAGCTCGGAATGGCGGCCCTGCTCGACGATGCGGCCCTCGTTCATCACGACGATCCGGTCGGCGGCTCGGACGGTGGCCAGGCGGTGGGCGATAACGATCGTCGTTCGCTTCGCCATCAGCCGCTCTAGCGCCTGCTGGACGAGCTGCTCGCTCTCGGCGTCGAGGGCGCTGGTCGCCTCGTCAAGCAGCAGCAGCGGCGCGTCGTGTCGAAGAAGCGCGCGGGCTATGGCGAGGCGCTGGCGCTGGCCGCCACTGAGGCGAGCGCCGCCTTCGCCCATGAAGGTGTCGAGGCCTTCCGGAAGCTGGCGCAGGAAACCTTCTGCATTGGCGTCGCGCGCGGCCCGCCAGATGTCGTCCTCGCTCGCGTCCCAATTGCCATAGCGCAGATTGTCGCGCGCTGACGCGGCGAAGATCACCACCTCCTGCGGGACCATGGCGATGCGCTGGCGGACATCGGCCGGGTCGGCTTGGCGGAGGTCGACGCCGTCCAGCAAGACCCTGCCGGCTTGCGGGTCGTAGAAGCGCTGGGCGAGCTGAAACAAGGTGGTTTTGCCGGCGCCGGACGGTCCGACCACGGCAAGCATCTCGCCGGCTGCGACGGCAAGCGAGAAATCGTCGAGCGCGCTGACCTCGGGACGGGTCGGATAACGGAAGGTGACGCCCTCGAATGCTAGCTCGCCGCGCGGCGGCTCGGGGAGGGGGGTGGGGATTGCAGGAGCAGTGATGGTCGGCTGGACCGCGAGCAACTCCTGCAGGCGCTCGGACGCGCCGGCGGCGCGGAGCAGGTCGCCATAGACTTCGGACAAAGCCCCGAACGCGCCGGCGACCAGCCCGCCGTAAAGCACGAAGGCGGCGATGGTGCCACCCGACATGCGCCCGGCAGCCACGTCGACCGCGCCGGCCCAGATGATCATGGTGATCGAGCCGAAGATGATGAGGATGAACAGGGCGGTCATGATGGCGCGCAGCGCGATGCGCTTCTTGGCGGTGGCGAACACCGTCTCGGTGGCGAGCGTGAAGCGCTCCGCCTCCCGGCCTTGCTGGTTGAAAGCCTGGACCACCTTCATCGCGCCCAGCACCTCGCCGGTAATGGTGCCGACGTCGGCCATCCGGTCCTGGCTTCGGGCCGAGATGGTGCGCACCTTGCGGCCGAGGATCAGCACCGGCCCCATGATCAGCGGGATGCCGAGCAGCATCATCGCGGCAAGGCGGGGGGCGAGGACGAACAACATGGCCGCGCAGACGCTGCCCATGATGAGGTTGCGAAGCGCGATCGACACCGCCGATCCGACCACCTGCTCGATCAGCGCGGTATCGACGGTGATCCGGCTGGTGATCTCGGCCGGGCGGTTTTCCTCGAAGAAGGCGGGCGACTGGCGAAGCAGGTTACGGTGGACGGCGAGACGGATATCGGCGACGACCCGCTCGCCGATCCAGCTGATGACGAAAAAGCGCGCGGCGGTGGCAAGCGCCATGAGTACCACCAGGAACAGGAGATATTCGAACCAGCGGGCGATGTCGCCGGTATCGCCGCCGGCGCCGAAGCCGCGGTCGATGATCAGCTTGAAGGCATAGGGCACGCCGGAGGTTGCGGCAGCGGCGACCAGCAGGGCGGCGAGCGCGGCGGAGAGCTGAAGCGGATAGCGGCGAGCATAGGCCCACACCATCCTCAAGCTGCCGAGGCTTCGCCCCTTGGGACGTTGGTGCTGTGCGGGCCCGGCCATGGCGCGGCCTAGCAGTGTGACCCGCGCGCCTCAATCGTTGCAATGCGGCAATTGCGCCTCAGCATTTCGATTGAAGACGGAGCGCGGCGCGTCCACACTCGTTGTTCCCATACGCAGCAATCCAAGGATACCGAATGCTTTACGACGCCTATGAGGTGCAGCGCTCGTTCTTCGCCGGCGCGAGCAAGATGGCCTCGATGGGCGCCGGCTGGCTCAACAACCCGGCCAATCTCTTCGGCTATGGCTCGATGGGCCCGGTGGTGGCCGCCAGCCTCGACGTGTTCGCCCATGCCTCGGCGCCGCGCGGAAAGCCGGAATTCGGTATCGACGAGGTCGAGGTGGGCAAGAGCCTCGTCGCGGTCGACGAGGACATCGTGCTGAGGAAACCGTTCGGCCAGCTTAAGCATTTCCGCAAGGTCGGAGTGGCCGACGCGGGACCCAAGCTGCTGATCGTGGCGCCGATGAGCGGCCACTTCGCGACCTTGTTGCGCGGGACGGTGGCGCGGATGTTGCCGAAACACGACGTCTACATCACCGACTGGCGTGATGCGAAGATGGTGCCGCTGGACGAAGGCAGCTTCGATCTCGACGACTATATCGATTACCTTGTCGAGTTCCTCGAGCACATTGGCCCCGACGTGCACATGCTCGCGGTGTGCCAGCCGTCGGTCCCGGCCTTTGCAGCGGTGGCGCTGATGAACGCTGACAAGCATCCGGCGACTCCGAAAACGCTGACCATGATGGGCGGCCCGATCGACACGCGCGAGGCGCCCACCGCGGTCAATCTTCTGGCCACCGAACGGCCGCATGCCTGGTTCCAGCGCAATGTCATCGCCACCGTCCCGATGATCCATCCGGGCGCGGGGCGGCAGGTCTATCCTGGCTTCCTCCAGCTTGCCGGGTTCATGACCATGAACCTTGGAAGCCACCTCGTCAGCCACTGGGAGATGTTCAAGCACCTCGTCGTCGGTGACGAGGAAAGCGCCGATTCGACGCGCGAATTCTATGACGAATATCGCTCGGTCGCCGATCTCGACGCGGCGTTCTATTTGCAGACCGTCGACGTCGTGTTCCAGCGCCACCTGCTGCCCAAGGGCGAGTTCAAGCACCGCGGCCGACTGGTTGACCCGAACAAGATCACCCGTACCGCGTTGCTGGCGATCGAGGGCGAGCGCGACGACATTTCCGGCCTCGGCCAGACCCGCGCCGCGCTTGGCCTGGCGGGGAAGCTTCCGCAATCGAAGAAACAGTACCTGATGGCCAAGGGGGTCGGCCATTACGGCATCTTCAACGGCCGCAAGTGGCGCGAGCGGATCGCCCCGGTGGTCGAGAAGTTCATCGCCGCCAATCTTTAGGCGGGGGGCGGGGCGGATACCTTCGGCGGATTGACCCGGTCGATCAGCCGCTTGAGCGCCCTGCGCGCGGCGAGCACTAGCCACAAGGAAGCGACGACGAGGACCGCGGCGATCAAGGCCGCGGCGATCGGGTTGGCGATGGCCAAGGCGAGCAGCCCGCCGGTGGCGACATCCTCAGCGGTCGAAACCGCGACGTTGCTGAATGGTTCGGGGCTGGCGTTGACCAGCGTCCGAGCGCCGGCCTTGCCGGCATGGGCGACGAGCGCGCCGCCGCCGCCGAGCAGGAAGCTCGCGATTTGCCAGATTGGGTCGGCAGAATCGACGATGGCGAGGCTCAGCAAGGCGCCGCCCAAGGGCCGAATGAACGAATGCACCGCATCCCACGCGCTATCGACCCAGGCGATTTTGTCGGCAAAGAATTCGGCGAGCGTGCCGAGCGCGGCGGCGGCGATCACCCACGGGCTGGCGAGCACGTCGAGCGCGGCGAGATGCTGAGGAAGGTCGATCCAGCCGAACTTCATGGCCAGGCCGGTGACGAGCGTGACGAGATAGAGCCGCCAGCCGGCCAGCAGGCTGGTCGAGGCGGCGAGGGCGACGACTTCCATCGGGGTCACTTGGCGATCCTTTCGAACCCGCAAGTCTAGGGCGGCGTGACAAAAGGACAAGCTGCGGGCAGTTAAGCGGCGATGAGCGATCAGGCCGACCTCGAACGACGCGCCCTGAGCGACGGCGCCGCAGCGATGGCACTGGCCGAGGCTCGGCTGCTCGGCGACTTCGGCCCGCCAGACCGCAAGGGCGCCTATGAGGCGGTCAAGCAAGCGGCCAGCCTGGGCTTCGAGGATGGCGGCCGTGCGTGGGTCTATTTCACCGCCGCCGGGATCGGCTGCACGGCGGACCCGAAGGCGGCCCGCAAGATGCTCGCCGAACTGGCCAGGGAGGACCGCTTCGCCGCGCTCCAGCTAGCGTTCCTCGACCACCTCACTTGCTCTGCCAAGCTTGCCGAGGTTACCCCCAAGATCGTCTCGGCCGACCCCTATATCGCGCTCTACCCCGGCCTGTTCAGCCCAGCCGAGTGCCGTTACCTCATGATCCTCGGCACACCGTGGATGGAGAAGGCCTCGATCCTTAGCCTGTCGGGGGAGGCCAGCTTCGACGAGGCGCGCGACGCTTCGGCCGCGCACATCCCGCCGGTCGCCGAGGACCTGGTGGTGCAAGAGATCAACCGCTGCATCGCCGCAGCGACGGGCACCGAGCCGGGCTGGGGCGAGCCGCTCAACATCCTCAAATATACGCCTGGCCAGCAGTACAAGCCGCATCATGACGGCACGAGCCCGGACAATGTCTCGGTGCGTAACCTCACCGCGCTCATTTGGCTCAACGACCAGTTCGAGGGCGGCGAGACCGATTTTCCGAAGATCAAAGTGCGCGTGCGTGGGTCGGTCGGCGACATGCTGGTGTTTTCAAACGTGCTTCCCAACGGCGACTTCGACGCGCGCATGATCCACGCCGGTCTGCCGGTCGCGAAGGGGGTAAAGTGGATGGCGAGCCGCTGGATACGCGGGACCGACTTCCTCGGCGGAAAATGACCATCGCGAGCGGCATCGAGCGCCTTGCTGCGCTGGTCCTTCTGCTCGTCTGCCTGTCACATATCGCTGCGCCGGCGGCGTGGCATGACCTGTTCTCGCGGATTCGGAAAAGCGGTAATCTCGCTGGCCTGGCGGTCGCCGCGATCCATCTGCCGCTCGGACTGCTGATCGCCGCCTTCCACGAGGTGTGGACGTGGCCGGGGGTCGTGGTGACACTCACCGGCTGGGCGTTGCTCGCGAAGGGGACGATCTACCTGGTCGCGCCAGGGTTGGCTCAGCGCACGCTAAAGCTGCCGGGCGAAGGCGGGGCGGCGGAGCGGCGCTATCGGCTGGCCGGGCTGGCGATGCTGCCGTTCGTCGCTCTGCTCGGCTCGATTGCGCTGCGCTGATCGGTCGCGCGCGATCGACTTACTCGCGCGATGGATTGCCTAGCGGCCGACCGCCTGGCGCCACTGATGCGTGTCAGTGAACTGTTCGAAACGCGTGATTCGATTGCCATCGACGGTGGCCAAATGGGCAAAGCGGGTGTGCAACGGGCCGGCCGCAGTGCGGCCGCGATAATGGCCCAGCCCGATCGCACGATCGTCGCCGACCGGGAGGATCTCGTCCGGGACGGCAGTAAAGTCCTCGACGTCGCGCCCGATCGGGCCGAACACATGCTCGGCAACCTCGCCGAGCCCGCGATATGTGCCGCCATAGGGTCCGCCCGCCGCTTCGACCCAATCGGTGTCACCAATCAGCGCGCCGAGCGAGTCGCCGTCTGCGGCCGCGAAGGCCCGGTAGAGCTTGCCCAGAACATCGGTGGCGTTGGACATATCATCCTCCCCATCAAAGAACTTCGAACAGCCCGGCGGCGCCCATTCCACCGCCGACGCACATCGTGACGACGACGTAGCGCTCGCCGCGGCGTTTGCCCTCGATGAGGGCGTGGCCGGTGAGGCGCGCCCCGCTCATGCCGTAGGGATGGCCGATCGAGATCGCGCCGCCGTTGACGTTGAGCTTTTCGCTCGGGATGCCGAGCTTGTCGCGGCAGTAGAGCACTTGGACCGCAAACGCCTCGTTCAGTTCCCACAGGCCGATGTCGTCCGGCTTAAGGCCGAAGCGTGTCAGCAGCTTGGGCACCGCGAACACCGGACCGATGCCCATCTCGTCGGGGTCGGTCCCGGCCACGGCCATGCCGATGTAACGGCCCAGTGGCTCGAGCCCGCGCTTCTCGGCGAGGGCGGCGTCCATTACCACGCATGCGCTGGCGCCATCGCTCAACTGACTGGCGTTGCCCGCGGTGACCACATTCCCTTCTCCGCGAACGGGCTGGAGCGAGGCGAGGCCCTCGAGGGTAGTGTCGGGGCGGTTGCCCTCGTCCTTTTCGATGGTCACTTCGCGGGTCGAGACGGCGCCGGTTTCTCTGTCTTTGACGGACATGGTGGCGGTGACGGGGATGATCTCGGCGGCGAGGCGGCCCTCGGCCTGTGCGGCGGCGGTGCGCTTCTGGCTTTCGAGCGCATATTCGTCGCACGCCTCGCGGCCGATGCCGTAGCGCTTGGCGACCACTTCGGCGGTGTCGATCATCGGCATGTAGACGTTGCGATGCATGGCCAGCAGCTCCATGTCCGGGCCGATACGCATCTCGGGCGTCTGGACCATCGAGATGCTTTCGACCCCGCCGGCGACGACAATTTCCATGCGGTCGACGATGACCTGCTTGGCGGCAGTCGCGATGGCCATCAGTCCGGACGCGCACTGACGGTCGATCGACATTCCGGCGACGGTGACGGGGAGGCCGGCGCGGAGAGCGGCGGTTCGGCCGATGGTAGTCTGCACGCCCTGCTGGAGCGCGGCACCGATGACGCAGTCGTCTACTTCGGCCGGGTCGACCCCGGAGCGCTCGACCGCGGCCCGGATGGCGTGTGCGGCCAGAGTAGGCGACGGCGTGGCGTTGAACGCGCCCTTGTAGGCGCGACCGATCGGGGTTCTGGCGGTCGAGACGATGACGGCATCGCGAACGGACATGGGTGCTTCTCCTATGTGAAAATGAGTCCGAGCCAGACGGCGGTCAAGGCGGGCTTGTCCTCGCCCTCGATCTCAACCGTGACGTCGTGCTTCAAGAGCAATTGCCCGGGGGCCTTCTCGTCGGCGCTTGTGAGCGTGAAATGACCGCGTACGCGCTTGCCGGAGCGGACCGGGGCGAGGAAGCGCACCCGGTCGAGGCCGTAATTGACCGCCATTTTGGTCGTCTCGGGGACGAGCATGACGTCGGCCGCCATCCGGCTGAGCAGCGACAGCGAGAGGAAGCCGTGGGCGATAGTCCCGCCGAATGGCGTCTGCGCGGCAAGGGCGGGGTCGACGTGGATGAACTGCTTGTCGTCGGTCGAGTCGGCGAATTGGTCGATGCGGTCCTGGGTCACCGCGATCCACTCCGAGCAGCCGAGCGGCTGGCCGACTTTCCCGCGGATTTCGTCAAGCGTCGCGACCGGCATCGCCCCGCTCTAGGCGTCGCCCGAAGGCGCTGGCAAGTGGCTCGGATCGGACGCTACGTCAGCGGCCCTTGCTGGGCGGTTCGTCGACCCGGACCACCGGCTGGACGGCGGCGTATGGCATGATCATCGTCCCGTCGGGAGCGGCGGTGAAGGTCGTCTGGGTCGGATAAGCGAAGTCGATCTTCTCGCGCGCGAAGATCCGCATGATTCCGGTAATGATCGCCGACTTGTGCTTGGCCAGCGTGTCGGGGTCGGTCGAGCGGTCGTCGTAGACCAGTTCGCAATCGATAGAGCTCGCGCCCAACTGAGTGGCGGTCGAGCGGATCAGACGGCAGGTCTTGAGCGGCTTGATCGCCTCGTCGACGATCTCCGGAAGTCGCTCGATAACGTCAGGGCTGGTCTGGTACGTGAGTGAGAAGGGCAGCCACGTGCGCCGAACCTTTGATTCGGCGACGTTCGTCAGCTCCTGCTCGAGCAGCTTGGTGTTGGCCATGACCAATTGCTCGCCGCTGATCGAGCGAATGCGGGTGGTCTTGAGGCCGATCCGCTCGACCGTGCCGATACTTCCGGCGGCGCCGCCGTAGCGGATGGTGTCACCGCGGCGGAACGGCTTGTCGAAGACGATTGCGAGCGCCGCGAACAGGTCCGAGAATATGCCTTGTGCCGCAAGGCCGATGGCAATTCCGCCGATGCCCAGACCGGCCACTAGCGCAGTGACGTTGACGCCGAGATTATCGAGGATGACGATGAAGGCGATGGCGAAAGCGGCAACGCTGACCAGCACTCGGATCAGCGACATGGCATTGCCCAAGGTCGAGGCGCCCGGATCCTCGCCGACCCGGCTGCGGACCACGCCCATGACGATCTCGCGCGCCCACACCGCCACCTGGAGCGCGGCCGCGATGATGAACAATATGTCGGCCAGGCGCGCCAACTTGGTCGGGACCTGCGCGTAGCTGACGACGATGGCGATTGCCGCGGCGACCATGAACAGGATGCCGGTCTTGGCGAGGACGCTGCCGATGATACCGCGCCAGCGCCGGCATTGGGGGTCGCTTGCCAGCATCCTCCGCCCGACCGCACGGGCGATGAGCATCAGCGCGACGATCCCAGCGGCGACCAGCGCGCCGAGCGCCAGCGAGTCGGAATTGTCTCTGAGCCAGTCGGTAAGGCCGGTCGCCGGCGCCGAGGTCACGTCAATCATCGCCGGTCAATGGCCAATGCGGCCGTTGCGTTCAAGCGGCGGCGGCGTTGGCGCGGCGTCGGCGGCCGCGCTTGGGCCGTTTTTTCAGGAATTTCAGGAAGCCCGTCTCGGCACTGGTGAGCCGGCGGCGGGGACGGGGGCGATCCATTCCGTCGAGCGGGTCGCGCGGGTCCTCCTGGAGCGCTTCTATCAGGCACGGGTGGACATAGGACTTGCGGCTCATAGCAGGCGTATTGCCGAGCGCCTCGGCGACGGGCTCGAGCACCGTCTTGAGGCTAAGGCGCTCCTTTTCGGCGCTTTCCAGAAGCTGCTCGAAGAAGATCACGCTGGCACCCCAGGTGCGGAAATGCTTCGCCGTGAAGTCCCCGCCCGTCGCCTCGCGGATATAGTCGTTGACGTCCGCCGAGGTGATGGCCTGTGGCTCGCCGTCCCCGTTGATGTACTGGAACAGCATCTGCCCCGGTAGGTCCTGGCACTTGCCGACCACCCGCTTGAGGCTGGAATCGGTGATCGTCGCCTCGTGTACGATGCCGTGCTTGCCGACATAGCGCATGACAAGCTTGCCGCCCGCGCGCTTGAGGTGACGAGAGCGCAGGGTCGACAGTCCGAAGCTCTTGTTCTCCTTGGCATATTGTTCGTTGCCGATGCGCATGTGCTCGCGGTCGAGCAGCCGCACCACCGCCGCCAGCACGGTGTCGCGCTCTAGCTTGCGCTTGCGAAGGTCCGCCTCGACCTTGCGGCGAAGCCTGGGCAGCGCCTCGCCGAATTCGCGGCAGCCGTCATACTTGGTGGCCTCCTTCCGGGCCCGATAATCGGCATGGTAGCGATATTGCTTGCGCCCGCGTGCATCCTTGCCGGTCGCCTGGATGTGGCCGTTCGGGTCCTTGCAGAACCAGGCGTCTGTATAGGCCGGGGGCAAGGCGATGGCGTTCAGCCGCTCGATCTCGGACCGGTCGGTGATGCGCCTGCCCTTCTCGTCGAAATATTGCCAGTAGCGGCCGTGGCGCTTGCGGGTGTAGCCGGGCTCGGAGTCGGAGGAATGGCGGAGCATAAGCGCCAAAGGGTTCAATCGCCCCTTGGTTCCGGATGGAGGATGCGATGGGCGAGCTAGCGGGGCGCCATGTGCTGATCATGGCCACGGACCGCTTCGAGGAAAGCGAGCTGTTCGAGCCGCGCGAGCGGCTGCTTAGCGCCGGCGCGCGGGTCAGCCTGGCGTCGCTGGGGATGGAACCGATCGTCGGCACGGTAATCGACGAGCCGGGCCGCAGCATCGCGCCCGATCTCACCATCGGCGAGGTCGACGTGGCGGACTATGATGCGCTGTTGTTGCCCGGCGGCGTCGGCAACCCCGACCGACTGCGGATGGACCCCGGGGCGGTCGCTCTCGTCCGCGCGTTCGATGCTGCCGCCAAGCCGGTCGCGGCGATTTGTCACGGCCCATGGTTGCTGGTCGAGGCCGATATCCTGCGCGGCCGGCGGGCAACCAGCTGGCCGTCGATCCGTACCGACCTCCGCAACGCCGGAGCATCGGTGATTGACGCGCCGGTTGTGGTCGACGGCAATCTCATCACCAGCCGCCAGCCGGACGACTCCGCAGTCTTCACCGACGCGCTGATCGCGGCGCTGAAGGCGATCTAAACCGGCTGGCAAGGAATGTGGCGTAGGAAGGCGCCATGTCCGCCCGATCCAATCCGTCCGGCCAATGGCTTGATGTTGCCGCCGCCGCTGTCCCGGCCGCGGCCGCGGCCTGGTCGTCCGCCTTGTTGGCACCGCTGGCCAACGTCCCGGCCGAACTGGCGTCACCGGCGGCCGGCCTTGCATTGTTCCTCGCCGGATGGGCGTTGATGCGCCAGGCCTCGCCGCCCGAGCCGGTGTTCGGGGTCGTGCCGTTTCGAGTGCCGGCCGAGCCCGGCCAGCCCTGGCTCGAGCTGGACATGGCCGCCTATGGCGAGGAACCCATCCTGCTCCTCAACCAGTCGCTGGAGGAGCTGGTCCTCGACGATCCGCTTCCCGCGCCAAGCGCCCAGTCGCGCGTGGTGCAGTTGTTTCCAGCCCAGCCGCTGCTCGCCGCCCGCCGCATCGACCACGACTCGCAAACCCCGGCGAACAGGCCGGGCGAGACCAATGCCGCCGACTCGCTACGCCGGGCGCTCGACGAACTGCGCCGCACGCTGGCCCAGCGCTGACCCCTATTCCGCGACCGTGAGCGCCTCGATCCTCAGCGACAGCGAGTCGTCCGTTCCTTTCGTCGGAGCGCCGATCAGGGCGATGTCGGCGACGATCTGGCCGGGAATGGCGAAGTCCGGCTCCTCGAGGCTGGCAGTGAGGCAGTCGGCGAAGGTGGCCTAGCGCCAATAGCTAAGGGCGGCGGTCGACCAGCCAGACGAGCGACGCCAGAATGACCCCGACGACAAGCCCGATGAAGGTCCACCCCATCGCCTCGCCTGTGGTCAGGCCGTAGAAGAATCCGGCGACGACCGGGAGGATGAGGAAGAAGCCGCCGGCTTGGGTCGCGCGC
>DASTDT010000013.1:0-4505 GCA_035710225.1 Sphingomicrobium sp. | reverse complement strand
CCAAACGCGAGCTGGAGCGCGGCGACGGTCAGAGTCTCGGTCATCGGGGCACCTGCTGGCTGATGCAATGGAAGCTTCCGCCCCCGGTCAGGACGTGGTTCGCGCGGAGTCCGATCACGCGGCGGTCGGGGAAGATGGCCTGGAGAGCCTCGACGGCCGCCAAATCGTTCGGTGCGCCGTAGAGCGGGACGACGACCGCGGCGTTGCCGATGTAGAAGTTCATGTAGCTCGCCGCGAGCGCGTTGCCGTCGGCGTCGCCGAGAAATCCGGGTGATGGGATGGCGGCGACCTGGAGATCCGCGTCGAGGAGGCGCTCGGCGGCGTCGGCATAGACATCGGCGTTGGGATCTTCCGGCTCGGCCTCGGGGATGACCACCCGCCCCGGCGCGACGAAGCGGGCGAGGTTGTCGACATGGCCGTCGGTGTGATCGTTGGCGAGGCCATCGCCAAGCCACACGACGCGGGTCGCGCCAAGGTCGCGTTTCAGCCGCTCCTCGACATCTTCCTTGCCAAAGCCGGGATTGCGGTTGGGATTGAGCAGGCATTGTTCGGTGGTGAGGACGAGGCCGGTGCCGTCGCCGTCGATCGCTCCGCCTTCGAGGACCCAGTCGGCCTTCGCGAACGGCAGGCCGGCCGAAACCGCGAGCCGCTCGGCGATGCTGTCGTCGCCGGGCAGGTCGTACTTTCCGCCCCAGCCGTTGAAGCCGAAGCCTTGGGCGCGGCGGCCGGCGCCGCTGCCGACGACGATCGGCCCGGTGTCGCGCAGCCAGATGTCGCCGAACGGCTCGACCACGACCGTCGCGAACGGCGCGAGGCGGCGCGCCTCGGCCGCGGCCGCGGCGTCGGCGGCGACCAGCCGGACCTCCTCGCCTTGGCCGTCGGCGTGGACGGCGTTTGCGAAGGCCGCGACCTCGGCCTGGGCGGGGGCGAGATCGTCCTCCCACAGGTCGGCGGCGCTCGGAAAGCCGATCCATACCGCTTCGTGCGGCGCCCATTCGGGAAGGGGAGCAGTGGTCATGCGCGGCCTCTAACGCTCGAAACGAAAAAGGGCGACCCTTGCGGGCCGCCCTCTTGGCTCGGACTGTACGTAAGGATCAGCGCGAATAGAATTCGACGACCAGGTTCGGCTCCATCCGCACCGGATAGGGCACCTCGTCGAGCGTCGGAACGCGCGACAGGCTGACCTTGTCGGTCCCGTCGGCCACGACATATTCCGGAATGTCGCGCTCGGCGAGGCTCTGCGCCTCCATCACCAGCGCCATTTCCTTGGCCTTGGGGCCAAGCTCGATGACGTCGTTGACGTCGACCCGGCGGCTGGCGATGTTGCACTTGACGCCGTTGACCCGGATGTGACCGTGGCTGACCATCTGGCGAGCGGCCCAGATCGTCGGCGCGAACTTGGCGCGATAGACGACCATGTCGAGCCGGCGCTCCAGCAAGCCGATCAGGTTCTGGCTGGCGTCGCCCTTCATCCGCGAAGCTTCGACGAAGGTCCGCTTGAACTGCTTTTCGGTGACGTCGCCGTAATAGCCCTTGAGCTTCTGCTTGGCGCGCAGCTGGATGCCGAAGTCCGACATCTTGCCCTTGCGGCGCTGGCCGTGCTGACCGGGACCATATTCGCGGCGGTTGACCGGGCTCTTCGGGCGACCGAAGACGTTTTCGCCCATGCGGCGGTCGAGCTTGTATTTGGCGCTTGAGCGCTTCGACATGTCATTCTCCAATTTGCTGTCGCCGGAGCGACGATAGGTCCGGAACCGCACCGCCGGGCCAAAAATGGCCTGACGCGATCACCGCTTCACCGGACGTGCGGGATCAATTGCGAAGGCGGGCGCCTAGCTTTTCAGCAGGTTGCAGTCAAGTGAAGGACCGTCAGCGCGGCGGCGCCAGCGACACTTCCTCGGAACCGCCGGTGAGCATCGACCGGGTTTGCCGATCCATGAGCACCTTCTGCGCTTCTTCCTCGGCAAGCCGCCACTCGCGGGCGGACGAGCAGACGCGCTGCACGCTGAGGCGGCTGCCGGTCTCCTTGATGTCCTTGCACACGATCCTGTCGGACTTCCATGAGGAAAGAAGCGCCGCTTCCTTCTTCTTGGGCGTGCAGTAGCGGGTGACCGAACCGTGACAGGATTCCCACCGGCGCCACTCGGCCCGCGTCTTGCAGATCTTGATCATGCCCAGCCGGCTGCTGCTCAGCAACATCTCCCGGCAACTTTTGGAGGCTGTCTTGCTCGGCATTACCGCTGTGGAAGCGGGCATTTCGGCCGGGACGGCAAGGAACATCAACATAGCGGCATGGATCATGGCAGACCTCCCACAATCCGTTATTTTATCATCAACCGCCTGCCGTTTAAAGTCGCCAGCGTTCCCGAAAAGTAGCCGTCACTGCGGCTCGCGGCCGACGACCGGCAATTCTTCGGAACCGCCGGTCAGGATCGAGCGGTTCTGACGGTCGCGCAGCATGTCCTGGGCTTCGTATTCAGTTAAATCCCACTCGCGCTTGGTCGCGCAAAACCGGCGCTGGCCGATGCGACTTGCTGTCTCCCTGAAGGTTTTGCAGATGAGTTTTTCGCTTGGCGACAAGCCCGCCACACGCACGGTCTTCTTCTTTGGGCTGCATTCGCGGGGCACGGAGGTGTGACACAAATCCCACCGCCGCCACTCCTCGGCCGACTTGCAGACCTTGACCCTGTCGAACCGGCTGCTGCTCATCGCCATGTCGCGGCAAGTCATTGCTGCCGATCCCGGCGTGGCGGTCGTCCCCGGCGCATCCGCGGGCATCGCGGCCAACATCGCGGCAAGCGTGATCGTGGCAAGCATGGCGCACCTCCTCGAGGTATCGGCAAGATACCACTTCCTGACACGGCTTAATACCCGGCAACGTCAGGAGTTAGGCGATCTCAGAGCGGATGATGCCGCGCCACATCGGACGGTGGGCATCATGGCCTGGTTCTGCCGACCAGCGCGCGAACGATGCCGCGCATCGCCTTGACCTCGCGGCTCGACCAGCCGGGCTTGGTGAGGATGGTGCGGATGGTCGCCCGCGTGACGGCGGCGCGCTCGGGCGGGCGGAAATAGTCCGCGTCGACAAGCGCGTCGTCGAGCTGGCCGACGAGACCTTCAAGCTCGGCCATCGGCGCGGGCGGCTCGGCCTCCTTGAGCGTCGGCTGGACGAGCCCGGCCCCGCGCGACCATTCGTAGGCGAGCAGGATGACCGCCTGGGCGAGGTTGAGGCTGCCGAAGCCAGGGTTGATCGGGACGGTGACGATGGCGTTGGCGAGGGCGACGTCCTCGCTCTCCAGGCCCGAGCGCTCGGGCCCGAACAGGATCGCCGAGCGCGCCGGCGAGCCGCGCATCTGCTCCGCCATCTCCTCTGGCCCGACCACCGGCATGATGAGGTCGCGGCGTCGAACGGTGGAGGCGAATACCAGGCCGCAGTCGGCGATGGCGGACGCCGTCGTGTCGAACACCCGAGCCTGATCGAGCACCGAATCTGCGCCGGAGGCGGCGGGTCCGGCGTCGGGATTGGGCCAGCCGTCGCGCGGCGCGACGATGCGCAGCTCGGTCAAGCCGAAGTTGAGCATGGCCCGCGCCGCCTTGCCGATATTCTGACCGAGCTGGGGCCGGACGAGGACGATGACCGGCGGTAAAGCGCCGTCCATTACAACAGCTTGTCCTGGCCGGGCGGGACCGACTCGCGCTCGACGCGCTCGGCGAATTCGGTGAAGTCGGCGGGGTCTGAGAAGTCGCGATAGATGCTTGCGAATCGAATGTAGGCGACATGGTCGAGCGCTTTGAGGCCCGCCATTACCGCTTCGCCGATCTGGGCGCTGGTGACCTCGTCGCCGCGAGTCTCGAGCTGGCGCTGGACGCCGCTGATCAACTGGTCGATGCGGTCGACGGAAATGTCGCGCTTGCGGGTCGAATGGCCGATCGCGCGCTGGAGTTTTTCGCGGTCGAACGGCTCGCGCTTGCCGTCGCGCTTGACCACGGTGAGCTCGCGCAACTGGACCCGTTCGAAGGTGGTGAAGCGCGCGCCGCAGCCGACGCATTCGCGGCGGCGGCGGATGGTGGTGCCGTCCTCGCTCGGGCGCGAGTCCTTCACCTGGCTATTGTCGTGGGCGCAGAACGGGCAGCGCATCAGCTATATATTGGGAAGCGGGCGCACAAAGCGCGGACCCGGGCACGAACGGACCGTTCGATCGCCTCGTCTCCGGCGCCGTCCGATTTCGCGACCCCGTCGAGCACGTCGGCGACCATGTCGGCGATGTCGGCGAACTCGGCCTCGCCGAAGCCGCGCGTGGTCCCGGCGGGCGAGCCGATGCGGATCCCGCTGGTCTTCATCGGCGGCAGCGGGTCGAACGGAACGCCGTTCTTGTTGCAGGTGATGCCGGCGCGCTCGAGCGCCTCATCGGCGTCCTTGCCGGTGATGCCCAGCGGCCGGAGGTCGACCAGCGCGAGGTGGGTGTCGGTGCCGCCGGCGACGAGGTCGGCGCCGCGCTCCTTCA
>DASTDT010000012.1:0-2670 GCA_035710225.1 Sphingomicrobium sp. | reverse complement strand
GTTTCGCCCGACCACCACCCGGTCGGCACCTGCAAGCTGTCAGCCATCCTGCGTTCGCCGCGAGACCGGCCCGTCGGCGATATCATGCAGCGCGAGCAGACCCTCATCCCGGTCGATCTCGACCAGGAGGAAGTGGCGCTCAAGTTCCAGAAATACGGGTTGATTTCGGCCGCGGTGGTCGACGGCTCCGGCCGCCTCGTCGGAATGATCACCGTCGACGACGTCGTCCATGTCATCGAGGAGGAAGCGAGTGAGGACACGCTGGCGCTGGCCGGCGCGGGCGAGGGCGACATCAACGAACCGGTGCGCGACGCCTACCGCGACCGGGTTCGCTGGCTGATCGCCAACCTCGGTACGGCGCTGATCGCGACGCTCGTTATTTCCCGCTTCGAGGGCACCATCGAACGGCTCGCGATCCTCGCCGCGCTGATGCCGATCGTCGCCGCGCTGGGCGGAAACGCCGGCACCCAGGCGCTGGCGGTGACGGTCCGCGCCATCGCCACCAACCAGCTCACCAGCTCCAACCGCTGGCGCGCCATCAAGCGAGAGTTCAAGGTCGCGATCCTCAATGGGGCGACGATCGCCGTCATCCTCGGGCTCGGGGTATGGGCGCTGCTGGGCAATCGCGACTTGGGGGCGGTAATCGCTGCGGCGATTCTCGTGAACATCATCGTCGCCGGCCTCGCCGGGGTGCTTGTCCCGTTGACCCTCGAGCGGTTCGGCGCCGACCCTGCGGTGGCGTCGAGCGTGTTCGTCACGACCGTCACGGATTCGATGGGCTTCTTCGCTTTCCTTGGACTTGCCACTCTCGCCGGCTTCTAGGCATTGAAACCGCAGGGGCGGCTGGCCAGTTAGTCCTCTCGTGCCGCTCCATCTCACCAAGGTCGCCGTTGGCTGCGCCAGCATCGAGGCGCTGAAGAACCGCGTCGCCCGCCGGGTCACCGCGGCCGGCGAAGTGCGGGTCGCCACGCGCATGCGGCCTCGCCGGGCCGAAGAATTGGTCGGCGGATCGCTGCACTGGATCGTCAAGCACCGAATCGTTGCCCGCCAACAGATCCTTAGGCTCGACGACCGCAGCGACGGGCGGATCGACATCGTCTGCAGCGATGAGCTGGTGATCCTGCTGCCGGTCCCGCGCCGCGCTCATCAAGGCTGGCGCTATTATGAACAGGACGCCGAGCAGCCGGCCGACGACAGCGGCCTCGGCGAGCTTCCGCCGGCTCTTTACGGAAGGCTCGCGAAACTGGCGCTGGTCTAGGCCGCCAGAGTCTCGAGCGTCAGCTTGCGGAGCGGTGCCGGGCGGGCGCACAAATGGCCTTGGACGATGGTCACCCCAAGCTCGGATAGGGTCGCCAGCTCGGCCATGCTTTCGACGCCTTCGGCGACCAGCTCGCCGCCGATCGACCAAGCGAACTGGATCATCGCCCGCGCCAGCGCCCGGCGCACCGGATCGGAGTCGATGCCGCGCGACAGGCTGATGTCCAGCTTGATGATGTCGGGCTTGAGATTGAGGATATGCTTGAGGCTGGAATAGCCGGCGCCGGCATCATCGACCGCCAGCCGCAACCCTTTTTCGCGATAGCGATCGAGCGCCCGGCCAAGCGCGACATAATTCGCGACCGGGCGGTGCTCCGTGAGCTCCAGGATCAGCCGGCGCGCCGGGGCTTGGTCAAGGCGTTCGCTCATGCCCTTGGTCAGCACCGTCTCGGGCGAGACATTGATGCTAAGCGCCGTTTCGGTCGGAAGGTCGCCGATCTGGGCGAGCGCCGAATCGAACGCCAGCAATTCCAGCTCGATTCCGATTCCGGCCTCATGGGCTGCGTCAAACCAGCATGCCGGGGAGTCGGGGCCCACCGATGGAAAGCGGGCCAGCGCCTCGACGAACGCAACGGCCGGGCGGTCAATCCGAACCGCGGGCTGGAATACCATGTCGATGTGACGCCGGCGAAGGACGGCACGGATCTTCGAGCGCAATCGCGTGCGGTCGCGGATGCGGTCGACCCGCTCCTGGATCTGCTGGGCAGCGAGGTCGGCGAACGCCCGCATCACCGCCAGGTCGCGGTCGGTCAGCGAATGGTCCGGTTGCCGGCTGAAGCAGCAGAACGTGCCGTAAAGGCTGCCGTCGCGAAGTCGGATCGGGACCCCGAGATGGGCGCCGACCGGAACCGACGCGGTCGCCGCCAGGGCGGCCGCGAACGGATCTTGCGCAGCATCGCGGAGCATCTCTGGTATCCGGCCATTGGCGATCCAGTGGCAGTAGCTCTCCTCGGCCGGGTCACTGTCGCCGACCGAAGCGAAGCGAAAGCCAGCGGCGGTCTGGACGTTGCGGAAGATGCGCTGCCCGTGGCGGAACTCCGAGACGAAGCTCGCTTCCATGCCAAGGTGTTCCCGCACCGACCGAAGAATGGCGTCGATGCTTTTTCTGGACTCCGCTCCAGCGATCTCGCCGACCCACAGGGGAAGCATTTCCATGGCTGACTCTTTACCTCTGCGAGCAGCACCAACGGTTAAGCTTCCCGAATCGACGAGTGAAAAAGTGTCCGTTTTGAATGGTTTGGCGAGAGGCCGGGTCGAGCGTTAGCGCGCCCGTTCCTTGCAGCCGGTGACCGAGGCGGAGCCGCGCAATGTCAGCGTGCACGACGGCTGGCCGCTAAGGCTCACCGATCCGAC
>DASTDT010000011.1:0-11719 GCA_035710225.1 Sphingomicrobium sp. | reverse complement strand
CTGGCCGCGGTGCTTGCCGCGATCATGTCGACCATCTCGAGCCAGCTGCTGGTCACCTCCTCCAGCCTGACCGAGGACATCTACAAGACCTTTCTCAACCGCGACGCGAGCCAGAAGACATTGGTCATGATCGGCCGGTCGATGGTGCTGCTCGTGTCGATCGTCGCCGGTCTTCTGGCGTTCGACCCGGAGAGCACGGTCCTCGGGATCGTCGGCAATGCCTGGGCCGGGTTCGGCGCCGCGTTTGGGCCCGCGATCTTATTCTCCCTGCGCTGGAAGCGGACTACCCGCCAGGGCGTGCTGGCCGGAATGATCGTCGGCGCTTTGGTGGTAGTCGCCTGGATCCTCGCCGGCTGGTCGGCGACGATGTACGAGATCGTGCCCGGCTTCCTCGCCTCGAGCCTCGCCATCTGGCTGGTCAGCAAGGCAACCGCCGAGCCTTCGCCCGAAATCCAGGCCCAGTTCGACGAGGCGGCGGCCGCCGCGAAGGGAGCCTGAAGCGATGAAGACCCGCGCCGCCGTGGCGTTCGAAGCCAAGCAGCTACTGGAGATCGTCGAGGTCGACCTCGAGGGTCCCAAGGAAGGCGAAGTGCTGGTCGAGATCATGGCCACCGGCATCTGCCACACCGACGCCTACACGCTCGATGGGCTCGATAGCGAAGGCCTGTTCCCGTCGATCCTCGGCCACGAGGGCGCGGGCATCGTGTGCGAGGTCGGCGCAGGCGTGACCAGTGTGGCACCCGGGGACCATGTCATCCCGCTCTACACGCCCGAATGCGGCCGCTGTAAGTCGTGCCTTTCGGGCAAGACGAACTTGTGCACCGCGATTCGCGCGACCCAGGGCAAGGGCGTGATGCCCGATGGAACCAGCCGCTTCTCCTACAAGGGCGCGCCGATTTTCCATTACATGGGCTGCTCGACCTTTTCGAACTTCACCGTCCTGCCAGAGATCGCGGTCGCGAAGATCCGCAAGGACGCCCCGTTCAAGACGAGCTGCTACATCGGTTGCGGGGTCACCACCGGCGTCGGAGCGGTGCTCAACACGGCCAAGGTGCAGCCGGGCGACAACGTCGTGGTCTTCGGCCTTGGCGGCATAGGCCTCAATGTCATCCAGGGTGCCAAGCTGGCCGGCGCGAACAAGATCGTCGGAATCGACATCAACCCGGACCGCGAGGCCTGGGGCCGGCAGTTCGGCATGACCGACTTCCTCAACACAAAGGGCATGAGCCGGGACGAGATCGTCGCAAAGATCGTCGAGAGGACCGACGGCGGCGCCGATTTTTCATTCGACGCGACCGGCAACACCGAGGTCATGCGAACCGCGCTTGAATGCTGCCACCGCGGCTGGGGCACCAGCATCATCATCGGCGTCGCCGAGGCAGGCAAGGAAATCTCGACCCGGCCGTTCCAGCTGGTCACCGGCCGCAATTGGCGCGGAACCGCGTTCGGCGGCGCCAAGGGCCGAACCGACGTGCCGAAGATCGTCGACATGTACATGGACGGCAAGATCGCGATCGACCCGATGATCACCCACGTCCTTACCCTCGACGAGATCAACAAGGGTTTTGAGCTGATGCACGCGGGGGAGAGCATCCGAAGCGTGGTCGTTTACTAGGGGAGACTGGCATGTTCAGCCACGTGATGGTCGGATCGAACGACCTCGACCGGTCGAAAGGCTTCTACGACGCCCTGTTCGAAAAGGATGGCAAGCGCGACCCCAAGGGGCGGCTGGCCTACGGGCGCAAGGGCAGCGTGTTCATGGTTTCGAACCCGATCGACGGCCAGCCGGCGACCAACGCCAACGGCGGAACGATCGGATTCGCATTCGACACTCCGGACGAGGTCGATGCGTGGCACAAGCGCGGGATCGCGGCCGGCGGAAGGGCGATCGAGGATCCGCCCGGCTGGCGCGAGAATGCGTTCGGCAAGCTCTACCTCGCCTATCTTCGCGACCCGGACGGGAACAAGTTGTGCGGGCTTCACCGGCCGGCGCAGTGACCCTCGAAACAGTCAGCGAGACCCGAAGCCACGGCGGCGTCCAGGGCGTCTACCGCCACGCCAGCACGGCGACCGCAACGCCGATGACCTTCGCCGTCTTCGTGCCCGGCCATGCGCCGGGCGCTCGGCTGCCCGTTCTTTGGTATCTGTCCGGCCTTACCTGCACCCACGCCAATGTCGTCGAGAAGGGCGAGTATCGAGCCGCCTGCGCGCGGGCCGGGATGATTTTCGTCGCCCCCGACACCAGCCCGCGCGGCGAGGGGGTCCCCGATGATTCGGACGGGTCCTGGGACTTCGGCCTAGGCGCCGGCTTTTATGTCGATTCAAACCGCGAACCGTGGTCCGCCAACTACCGCATGTGGTCCTATGTCACGGCCGAGCTGCCGGCGTTGGTCGCGGAGCATTTCCCGACCGACATGGAGCGCCAAGCCATCACCGGTCACTCGATGGGCGGGCACGGCGCGCTGACGGTCGCGCTTCGCCATCCCGGCCGCTTCCGCTCGGTCAGCGCCTTCGCGCCGATCGTGGCGCCTGGCCAGGTGCCGTGGGGCGAGAAGGCGCTCAGCGCTTATCTCGGCGGAGATCGGGCACACTGGCGCGCGCACGACTCCGTCGCATTGATCGACGACGGCGCACGGCTCGACGAACTACTTGTCGATGTCGGCACCGCCGACCCGTTCCTCGACGAGCAACTCAAGCCCGAGCTGCTCGAGGCGGCCTGCGCGAATGCCGGAATCGCGCTCTCCCTCAACCGCCGCGAGGGCTACGACCACAGCTATTATTTCATCTCGACCTTCATGTCCGGCCACGTCGCGTGGCACGCGGAGCGGTTGGCGCGATGATCGCCGGGCTCGAACCCTGGGCCCAGGAAGCGGTTCGGGTCGGCGCCGGCCTCGCAATCGGCGCGCTGGTCGGGCTCGAGCGCGGGTTCAAGCTGCGCGACATGAAGGAAGGCACACGCGTCGCCGGCGTGCGCACGTTCAGCCTGCTCGGCCTCGGCGCGGGAATCGCGGGGTTGATCGCGGCGGCGCAGCCAGCAGCGGCGCTGGCGCTGATCGCGGCCATGCTCGCCTACCTTGGATTCGCCTACGCGCCGCGGCTCACCGATAAGGGCGACGCGACCAGCCCGATTGCGGCCACCGCGACCATCGCCGCGGCGTTCCTGGCGGGCTTCGGCAACGTCGGCCTGGCAGTGGCGGCGGCGGCGGTAATCGTCCTCATCCTGGCGATGAAGAACGACCTCCACCAATTCGTCGAGGGCATGGACGACAAGGACATGCACGCACTTGCCCGCTTCGGCGTGATCGCGCTCGCCGTCCTCCCGTTCCTGCCCGACAAGGACGTCGGGCCTTATGACGCGTGGAACCCGGCAACCTTGTGGTGGGTGGTGGTGCTGGTCACCGGCTTCTCGTTCGCCGGCTATATCGCCAACCGCCTGTTCGGCGCGCGCCACGGCACCATCGCGACGGCGCTGATCGGCGGCGCCTACAGCTCGACCGCGGTCACCCAGTCGCTTTCGCAGCAATTGGGAGCTGCCGAGGCGCCCGGCGCCGAGCCAGCCGGGATCGCGCTCGCCAGCGCGGTGATGTACGTCCGCGTGATCGTCCTGGTGGCGATCCTCGCCAACCGGATCCTCCTTGATTTCGCGATGCTGATCGCACCGGCGCTGATTGTCGCCTGGGCCGGCGGCTACTGGCTTTACCGCCGCGCCCCGGCGAGCAAGGAGGGCACGCCGCCGGGCAATCCGATCGCACTTTTGCCGGCATTCGGCTTCGTCGCGTTCATCGCCGTCGCCGCAGTCGTGGCGCGCTGGGCCGAGGGGCGGTTCGGCGAACAGGGCATTGCGGTGCTGCTGTTCCTGATGGGGACGATGGACGTCGATGCCTCGATCGTCACTGCCGGCGGCCTTCCGCCCGACGCCATCGCGCCACGCATGGCGGCGATCGCCATCGGCGGCACGATCATCGCCAACATGGGGGTCAAGATCGGGGTGACCTTCGCCAATGCCGGGCGCAAGGGGGGCGCGGCGGGCGGAGTTCTGATTGCAAGCACCTTGGTGCTGGCGGCGACGCTGGGGATCGCCTGGGCCCAGATGTAAGAAGGGCGGCCCGTCGCCGGACCGCCCTCCCTGCGACAGGAAACGATGTTTTACTTGATGCCGATGACGTCCGGATTGCCGTCCGGGTCGCCAATGACGTTTCCGCCGTTGCGCGGACCACCGACCAGCAGCAGCCCGGCCAGGTGCGGGGTCGCCATCGAGGTGCCGCTGATGGTGTTGTAGCCACCATTCAGCCAAGTCGACTTGATGCCCGATCCCGGCTCCGCATAATCGATCGGCGGATTGCCGAAGTTCGAGTAGCTGGCCCACTTGTCGCCGATCGCGAAGGCCGAGACGGTGTAGACATTCGGGCCGTTGGCGCGCGCCGGCGAATGGTTGTTGGCGTTGTCGCTCTCGTTCCCGGCGGCAAGCGCGAACTTGACCTTCGACGAAGCGTTGACGACCGCGGTGTCGAGCGATGTGCTGACTCCGCCGCCGAGGCTCATGTTGGCGACGTCGCCCAATTGTCCGACCTGAGCGACGTAATCGACGCCGGCGATGACGCCCGAGGTCGTTCCGCTGCCGCGGCGGTCGAGCACGCGGACGGCGACGACGGTCGCGCCCGCCGCAACCCCGACGACTCCGTTGGCATCGTCCTTGGCGCCGATGGTGCCGGCGACATGGGTGCCGTGGCCGTTCTGGTCCCACGGCGTCGTGCGGCCGCCGAGGAAGGTGCGGCTGCGGGCGGTATCAACCACCAGGTCGGGATGGTCGGGCTGGATGCCGGTGTCGATCACCCACGCGGTCTTGCCGGCTCCGCTGGCGTAGCCCACCCGGGCGATCCCCCACGGCGTTTCCTGCGCCTGGGCGGTGAAGCCGGTCGGGGCGCCAGTCGCGCGGATCGGCGGAATGGTCATCACCTGGTCCTGCTCGCAATAAGCGATGCTGGGATTGTTGGCGCGCATGTTGGCGACCGCTTGGTCCGGCAGGTTGGCGGCGAAACCACGGATCGCATGCGTATAGGTGTGCGTGACCTGGCCGCCGGCCGAGCGAACGGCCTTGTTGGCATTTTCGTTGACCGCGCCGCGACCGACGCTGTCGTTGAACACGCAAATGTAAGAGCCGGCGATCTTGTCGCCCGCGCGTTGAGCGTTGGCAGGAACGGCCGCAACCAGCGGCAAGGCGGCAACGGCCGCCAAAAGCAAGGTCTTCATGTTTGGAACTCTCCCTGTTCAATGACTGCGCAGCAGCCCGATGGAGCCACCCGAGCAGGACAGGATGCTAGGTGCGATTCGCGCGTTGTCGAGTGCAAAAATGTCACAGTCCGGAATATAATTTCCGTGCGCAATCAGATGGTTACACGAATGTTAGCTAAATCGCGCGGTGCTCCGTGGAGCCCCTAATTTCCCGGCTGGAGCGGCGATCCTGCCGGGTACTGAACGGGCTGCGCAGGCGCCGTCCCCGGGCCGGGAATATCGAACCGGCGATGCCGCACGATGCGCGGCGTGATGACGATGTAAAGCTCGGTCTTGGAGCGGGTCGAGCGCTCGACGCGGAACAGGTTTCCGGCAATGGGAAGGTCGCCCAGCAGCGGGATCCGCGACTTGGTGGTCAGCACATTGTCCTGGGTCAGGCCGCCGATTACGAACGTCTCGCCGTCGCGCACCGAGGCGCTGGTTTCGGCTTCGCGCTGGCTTATGGTCGGATAGCCCTGGCTGTAGCCGGTGACCGAGGAAACGACGCCGTAGATCTGCGACGTGACGAACCCGTCCGAGCTGACTCGCGGAGCGATCTGCAACGTCACGCCGACATTGACGTACTGCACTTGCTGCGAGACGCCGTTGACCCCTGACAAGGTTATCGAGGTGAGGATCGGTAATGCGTCGCCGGTGATGATCTTGGCGGTCGAGCCGGACTGCGCGGCGATCCGCGGGCGCGAAACGATCCGCCCCTCGCCCTTCTGCACCTGTGCGTAGATCGCAGCCTGCAGCTGGCCCGACGGGAGGATTCGGTTGGGGTCGAGCCCGAACGGCAAGGTCGAGCCCGTGTTGATCGTGCCGGTCGCGATCTGGCCGCTGCTGTTGTTGAGGTCGATTCCGAGGTTGCGGGCGCCAGTTTCGGTCAGCTCGACGAACTGGGTTTCAAGGATGACCGAATCGACCGGCACGTCGATCAGCGCGATCTGCTCCTTGACCCGCGTGATTCGCTCGGGCGAGCCGGTGATCCAGATGGCGTTCAAACGGCGGTCGATGGCCAGCCCGTTGCCGACTGTCTGGCCGAGCGGAAGCTGCTGCTGCTGCGCCTGGTTCTGCGAGCTGACGTAATTAGGCTGCGACGTCGTCGCCAGCGATCCGAAGCCCGGCTCGCGGCGGATGAAGATGTTGTTTGGCTGGATCGTCTCGCCGCCGGCCAGAAGCCCGACGATCTCGCTGACGTCGGCATATTTCAGGAACACCAGCTCGTAGGAATCGCCAGGATTGTAATCGACATATTCGGGTAAGGCGGTGGCGGGCGAGACAGGCTCGCCGCTCGATCCGAGCGGCCGGGCGCCGGCGGCTTCCTCCTCGCTCAGCTTGGTGATCACGACCTGGATGCTCTTGTCGCCGGCGGGCTCGACCGCGACCTTGGCCGGGGCATTCGTCTCGAACGCCAGCAGAAGGCCGCTGTCGCTGTTCTCGAACACCGTTGCGCGAACCAGCCCCCGAAGGCCCTGGCGCTGGGGGATCCGCGGCGCGCGCAAGGTCGAGCGCATCAGCAATTCGGGGCGGGTCGGGTTGGTGTTGTTCGGCGCCGACTGCGGCTCGGCGGGTGAAAAGCGAACGATGAACGAGGCGCGCGTTTCGTCGGCGGTGACGAGCTTGATCTCCTCCACCACCGAAGGGACCTGCGCGGGAGCCGTCGCGGGTGCGAAGAGCATCAACATGCCGATTAAAAAACCGGCCATGCCGGCACGCGAGAATACCAAAATCGTCCCCTAACCGCCCCGCATGGACTCGAAAATTGGGAGGCGGACTTTACGGGCCGGAACCGTCAATGCAAGGGCCGGGTGCGGCATTTGCGCCACACGGCGCGGCAAAAAACCGGTTTTCTTTCAGGGTGTTGGCTGCCGCCCAGGACCCGTGTTCGCGGCGTCCTGTGGTGACCCCTACGGGAATCGAACCCGTGTTTCAGCCGTGAAAGGGCCGCGTCCTAACCGCTAGACGAAGGGGCCATTGAGGCGTGGCGGGCGGTTAGGACACGGGCGGCAGACGGTCAAGCCGGGGCGGCGTCCTCGACGTGCATCTCGGCCGCGCTGCCACCCTGCCAATCGTCGCGGCGGATCGATCCGGCCAGCCACCACCGCCGGTCCGGAGACGCCGACAGCAGGGCCTGTCCAAGCGCGGTCTCAGCCGAGCGGAAGGCGATCCAGCGGAAGCTCTTGCCGTCGTCGCCGGCGGCAATTCCGCGAACATGGCCGTTGCCGACGGTCGAAACTTTGAGCAGCCGCGCCGGGCCGGCGGCGATGCGCGGGCTCGGCCAGCCGGCGCCATAGGGGCCGCCGCCGTCGAGTTCGTCACACAGCCCGCCGTGGATGGCGCCGGGAGTAAGCGAGGCGTCGAGGGTCAGAGCCCGTCCGCCGCGCGCCGCATCGACATCGGCGGCGAGGCGCTGATTGAGGAAGTCGCGGAGGGCGTCGATTCCGCCCGGCGCGACCGTCAGCCCGGCGGCCATGGCGTGGCCGCCACCGGCGATCAGCAGTCCGCTGTCCTTGGCGGCAAGCACGGCCGCGCCGAGGTCGACCCCGCCGATAGAGCGGCCGGAGCCCTTGCCGAGTCCCTCCTCGTCCTCGCCGATGACGATTGCGGGACGGCCGAAGCGTTCCTTCAGCCGGCTAGCGACGATTCCGACCACGCCGGTATGCCAGCCGCTGCCGGAGACGATCAGTACCGCCTCGGCGCCGCGCCCTTCGGCCTTGAGGAGCGCGTCCTCGGTTACCGCCTGCTCGATCGCCCGCCGCTCTTCGTTGAGCCGGTCGAGTTCTTCGGCAATGGCGCGCGCCTCCTCGGGGTCGGTGGCGGTGAGGAGCCGAACGCCGAGGTCCGACTTGCCGACCCGCCCGCCGGCGTTGATCCGGGGGCCGAGCGCGAAGCCGAGATCGCGGCAGGTCGGCGCCTTGGCGAGGCGCGCAGCGTCGGCAAGCGCAGCGAGGCCGATGTTGCCGCGTGCCGCCATCACCTTCAGCCCTTGGGTCACGAAAGCGCGATTGAGGCCGTGCAGTCGGGCGACGTCGGCGACGGTGCCGAGCGCGACGATGTCGAGCAGGTCGATGATGGCGGGCTCGGGCGTACCTTCGACAAAGCGGCCGCGGCGGCGAAGCTCGCGGAGCAAGGCGACCCCCAGCAGAAAAGCCATCCCGACCGCGGCGACATGGCCGTGGGCCGCTCCGGTCTCGCTCTCGTCGAGCCGGTTGGGGTTGATGAAGGCCGCTGCCACCGGGTGGCTGGTGGAACATTGATGATGGTCGCAGACGATGACGTCGAGCCCTGCGGCGGCGGCGGCGTCAAGCGCCTCGAACGCCTGCGCGCCGCAATCCACCGTCACGGCGAGGGTGGCGCCCTGCTGGCGCAAGGCGACCAGCGCCGTTCCGGACGGGCCATAGCCCTCCATCAGCCGGTCGGGGATGTAGAGCATCGGCTCGTTGCCCAGCCGCCGCAGCAGAAGTGCGAGCAGCGCCGCCGAGGTCGCGCCGTCCACGTCATAGTCGCCAAATATGGCGATGGTCTCGCCGCGTTCGACCGCGTCGGCAAGTCGCGCGGCAGCGGTGTCCATGTCGGCGAAGGCCGAAGGATCGGGCAGAAAATCGCGAATGGTCGGCGTGCGGTGACGGTCGAGATCGCCCTCGTGAACCCCGCGGGCAAGCAGCAATTGGTCGACCAGCGGGTGCTCGAGATCGGCGCCGCCCCGCCGTCTCCAGCGCCACGGCTGGCCGAGCACCGACCGCTCGACGTTGCAGGCTTTGCTCACGGCGTGACCAATCTCTCGCGAAGGGCTGTGGCATCGTCGCGCGACAAGGCGTCGATCGAGAAGGCCGACAGCATCGAGCCGCCGGGGACGCCGAATCGCATTCGGACGAAACCGAACAGGCGGGTCCAGCCGTTCTCGACGATGTCGAGGCTCTGGATGCGGGTGACCGGGACCACTGCGAGGCGCTGCCGCCACCAGCCGCGGTCGAGGAACAGATAATCGTTGTCGAGCGCATAGCGGCTGCGCCGCCACTCGAGCCATTTGACGAGCGCCGCAAGGGCGAGGCCCGCGGCGGCGAGCAGCGCCAGGGGCGTCAGCAGAGCGCTGGCGGCTAAGGCAACCGCAATGCCGATTCCGCTCAGGACCGCGCCGCTTAGGAAATGGCCGCGCGGGTAGGGGCGCCACAGGCCGGGGTCGGGCAACAGGGGCCGGTCGAGCGACTGCTGAATGGCCGCGGCCTCGTCTTGGCGGGCGAGGGGAGCGACGACATGGCTGCCTTGGCCGCCGTCGGTAGCCAGGCTCTGGAGCTTGAACACGAACCAGCCAAACGCGCGCTTGACCGGGCCGGTGGCGAGGATTGACGCCTGCACCCGCCGCGCCGGGATGGTGACGTCGGTCAGGGTGAGCAGGCCACGGCGGCGGCGGAAGCCGGTACCGGTCCGGTCGAGCCGAAAGCCGTACTCGCGAAGGAGCGTCCGCACGAGGCCAGTCCCGACTCCGATCGCAAGCAGGACGAGCGTTCCGCCGATCGCCGCAACGAAGCGGTGGGCGAGGACATAGTCGCGCAGCGGTCCGGCGCTGGCGAGGAGGCCGAGCCAGAAGGAGCGCGAGAAGGGGTCGAACCCGATTACCTCGCCGATGGTCTGGCTGGCGCCGAACAGAGCGGCGATGATCGCAAGGGAGAAGTTAAACACGCCGGCCACCAGCACCCGGCGCAGGTCCATCGCGAACAGCGGTGCCGGGGTGTCGACTTCCTCCGTCTCGACAGCCGTTGCCGGAATCGGCTGGCGGCCGCGGCGCGCCCGGACGAAGTCGCGGATCGCCCGGGCGCGGTCGAGGGCGATGGTATCGAGAAGCCCTTCGGCGTCCTTGGAGGTGGCCGAGGCGCCGGTTTCCATCCGCACCCGCGCCAGGCCGAACAGTCGGTGGACCGGCCCCTGCTCGATATCGACATCGGTGACGCGGTCGAACGGGATAGAGCGGCTGGAGCGGTTGAGCAGTCCCTGCTCGACCCGCAGCTGATCGTCCTCGAGGCGATATTCGAACGTCAGCCAGCGGATCAGCAGCGAGGCTATCGACAGAACGACAAAGCCGACGAGGAGCAGCAGGGCCAGGCCGAGGCGGCCCTGGAAGGCGAGATAGGCGCCGCCTGCGACAATCCCCCAGGCGCCCTTGATGACCTTGCCGAGCCCGGTCAGCAAAAAGAGCGGATGGAGGCGCTCGCCGCGTTCGGACTGAACCGCCGGAGTCGCCTCGTTCATTCCGAGTCGGCGCGGATTTGCGCGCGGATGAGGTCGCGGATGGCCGAAGCGCGTTGCGGCGCCAGGCCGGGCAAAGTGACGACGCTGTTATGGGTGCCGGCGGTGTGCACGATCAGCGAAGCGGTGCCGAACAATTTGTCGAACGGGCCGCGCGTAACGTCGATGTGCTGGACTCGAACGAACGGCACCACCGTGTCGACATGAAACAGCCAGCCGCGGACGATTCGGATCAGCCGGTCGTCGAGCGCATAGCCGAGCCGGCGATAGATCCGGCCGGGGCCGATCACCACGCCGCCAAAGGCGAAGAAAGCGACGATCAGCGGCACGAGGCCGGCCGCCCAGCTGCCGGCCAGGACGAACCGGTCGAGGACGATCGCGCCGACTAGTACGACCAGCCAGAATACTGCTGCCTGGGCCATCAGCGCGTGGCGGTAGCCGCGCTCGACCGGCTGGAGGTCGTCGGGGACGGCGGCAGGAGTCATAGCAGGATACTACAGCCGAACGGGCGCGCTTCAAGCGTCAGACGAAGCCCTTGCCATGCTGGGCGAACACCCGCCGGACGGTGCCGCTGCTGGCGCGCATGACGATGCTCTCGGTTTCGATGCAGCCGCCCTTGCGGCGGCGAACGCCCTTCAGCAGCGAGCCGTCGGTGACTCCGGTGGCGGCGAAGATGCAGTCGCCCTTGGCCAGGTCTCCGAGCGCATAGATGCGGTTAAGATCCTCGATCCCCCAGCGCCGGGCGCGGCCGCGCTCGTCGTCGTTACGAAACAGCAGCCGGCCCTGCATCTGCCCGCCGATGCAGCGCAGGGCGGCGGCCGCGAGCACGCCCTCGGGCGCGCCGCCGGTGCCGAGATAGACATCGATCCCGGTATCGGGATTGGTGGTGGCGATGACCCCGGCGACATCGCCGTCGGGGATCAATTGCACGCCGCAGCCGAGCGCTCGGAGTTCGGCGATGATGGCCGCATGGCGGTCGCGGTCGAGGACGCAGGCGACGATCTCGGACGGTTCGACGCCCTTGGCCGCGGCGATCGCGCGGATGTTGTCGGTGACGGACCGGGCAAGGTCGATGGTGCCTTCGGCATAGCCCGGGCCGATCGCCAATTTGTCCATGTAGACGTCGGGCGCATTCAAGAGCCCGCCGGCCTCGGCGATGGCCAGCACGGCGAGCGCGTTGGGGCCGGACTTGGCGGTGATC
>DASTDT010000010.1:0-3914 GCA_035710225.1 Sphingomicrobium sp. | reverse complement strand
GTGCCGCCGCCGCCGCCGTAATCCCGGCGCTCCGGGCCCAGTCCAGGGCCGAGGTCCACGCGCTTGGAGTGCTCACCGGACAATCGCCCGATGCGCTAGCGGTTCAGCTTTCGCCGGCTGCAAGCCTTCCCTCGCTGCCCGTCGTTCCCGCCGGCCTGCCGTCGGAGCTGCTTCGCCGCCGCCCCGACATTCGTTCGGCGGAGCGAGACCTTGCCGCCGCCACCGCCGATATCGGCGTCGCGGTCGCCGACCTCTATCCTCGTATATCGCTGACCGCTGCCCCGGCGCTGGTCAGCACCGCGCTCGGATCGTTGCTCGAATGGGGCAGCCGCAGCTTTTCGGCAGGCGCCGCACTCGACTGGCCGATCTTTGACGGCGGTCGGCGCCGGGCCAACGTCGAGGTCCGCAATGCCCGGCAGGAACAGGCGATGATCAGCTATCGCAAGGCCGTGCTGACGGCGCTCCAGGATGTCGAGGACGCGCTCGGTCGGGTCGACGGAGACCGCCGGCAGCTGACCGAGCTCGAACGTGCGCAATCTACCGCCGCCCGTGCCGAGGAGATCGCCCGTACCCGCTACCGCGGCGGCCTGGTGACCCTCACCGACGTGCTTCATGCGCAGCAGCGCCGGCTGTCGCTGGAGGAGCAGATGATCGAAACCCGCGGCGCCCTCGCTCGCGACACGGTGGCGCTGGTGAAATCGCTCGGCGGCGGCTGGCAGGAGGAAGAATTATGAAGCGTGCACGGCCGTTCATCGCCGTCATCCTCCTGGCCGGGGCCGCGCTGCTCGCCTGGTACCTGCTCCGCGGGTCGGAACGGGATCGGATGCTGTCGGGCTATATCGAGGGCGAAAGCCTGTTCCTCGCCGCTCCGGTCGCCGGACCGGTGAGCTCGATCGCGGCCCAGGAGGGGCAACGAGTCGACGTTGGCGCACGACTCTTCACCATCGACCCCGCCACCCTTTCGGCCCAGGGCGAGCAGGCCCGCGCCCAGGTCGCGGAAGCCCGAACCCAGATCGCCGCCGCCGCCGCCAACGCCCAGCAGGCCGAGGCCGATGCGACCGCCGCGGCCGCCGATGCGGACCGCGCCCGGCGTGACCTCAACCGACTATTTTCCGTTCGCCGGGAAGATCCCGCGGCGGTGGCCGGCAAGGACATCGACGCCGCCAGCGCCGCGCTGCGCGAGGCCAACGCACGCCTTAATGCCGCCCGGGAAACCGCACGCGCCCGCCGCGCCCAGATCGACGCGGCCCGCGCCCAGGAAAGCCAGGCGCGCGGCGGCGAGCGCGAAGTCGCGATTCGCGTCAACCAGTTGTCGCCGCCCGCGCCTTCCGCCGCCCGGGTCGAGGAGGTCTTCTACCGGCCCGGCGAATGGGTCGCGGCCAACCAGCCGGTGGTCAGCCTGCTGCCCGACGACCGGGTCAAGGTCCGCTTCTTCGTGCCGGAGGATGAGGTCGCGCGCTATCGCCCCGGGCGGAGCGTCCGCTTCTCCTGCGACGGTTGCACGGACGGGCTGACGGCGAAGATAAGCTATGTCAGCCCCCGGCCCGAATTCACCCCGCCGATCATCTTCAGCCGCGACAGCCGCGACCGGCTGGTGTTCATGGTCGAGGCATTGCCTTCCAGGCCGGCGAACCTGATGCCCGGCCTGCCGGTCGACGTGGTCCCGCTGCCATGAGTTTCGCCATCGACGTCCAGGGCCTTAGCAAGCGTTTCGGCTCGCTCCAGGCGGTCGACAATGTTTCGCTGCAGATCGAGCAGGGCAAGATCACCGGCTTTCTCGGCCCGAACGGGTCGGGCAAGACGACCAGCTTGCGCATGCTGTGCGGCTTGCTCACCCCCGACAGCGGCACCGGCAAGGTGCTTGGGCTCGACTTCCCGCGAGAGGCCGAGGCGATCAAGCGGCAAACCGGCTACATGACCCAGCGCTTCTCGCTCTACGAAGACCTGACAATCGAGGAGAATCTGGCTTTCATCGCCCGGGTCTACAGCCTCGACCGGGTCAACTCGCGGGTCGATGAGACGCTTGTAAAGCTCGGCCTCGACCACCGGCGCAAGCAGCTTGCCGGGACATTGTCCGGCGGCTGGAAACAACGCCTCGCGCTTGCCGCCGCGGTGATGCACGAACCGAAGCTCCTGCTGCTCGACGAGCCCACCGCCGGCGTCGATCCTCAGGCCCGCCGCGACTTCTGGGATGAAATCCACCAGCTCGCCGACGGCGGAATGACCGTGCTGGTCTCGACCCATTATATGGACGAGGCGGAGCGCTGCCACGAAATCACCTACATCTTCAACGGCAAGCTGATTGCTCGCGGCACCGGCGATGCGGTCATCGCCGAAAGCGGACTCGTCACCTTCGAGGCGGTGGGGCCGCGTGCCGACCGGCTGGGCCGCGAGCTGGCGGCCAGGCCCGGCGTGGAAATGGCTGCGCCCTTTGGGGAGGCGCTGCACGTCAGCGGCACCGACCGCGCTGCGCTGGAAGCGGCGATCCTGCCCTATCGCCGCGCTCCCTACCAATGGACCGAAGTCCAGCCGACCCTGGAGGATGTGTTCATCCACCTGATGCGGGCCAATTCCCCGCGGGAGACCATGGCAGCATGATGGACCTGTCCTTCTCGCGGATGATGGCCGTTCTGGCCAAGGAGTTCACCCAGCTCGTTCGCGACCGGCTGACCTATGCCATGATTATCGGCATACCGATCATCCAGCTCTTGTTATTCGGCTATGCGATCAACACCGATCCCAGGCATCTGCCGACCGCCGTGCTGGTCCAGGACCAGGGTCAGTTCGCACGCTCCATCGTCGGCTCCCTCCAGCGCAGCGATTATTTCAAGATCGATTATGTCGCCCGCTCGCCAACCGAGATGGATGAGCTGATAGAGCGCGGCGCGGTGCAGTTCGCGATCACCATTCCCGGCGATTTCACTCGCCGCGTCGTCCGTCGCGACCGGCCGCAGATATTGGTCGAGGCGGACGCCTCCGATCCCGCCGCCACCGGAAGCGCGGTCGCAGCCCTCTCGGCACTGCCCATCGAGGGGCTCAAGCATGACCTCAAGGGAGTGCTCGCCCCCGCCTCCTCCGCGCCGCCGTTCGAGGTTGTGATCCAGCGCCGCTACAATCCGGAAAGCATCACCAGTTACAATATCGTTCCGGGCCTCGTCGCGACGATCCTGACCATGACCCTGGTGATGATGACCTCGCTCGCCATGACTCGCGAGACCGAGCGCGGCACCATGGAGACGCTGCTATCCACCCCGCTCCGGCCGCTGGAGGTGATGGTCGGCAAGCTGACGCCGTTCGTGCTGGTCGGAATCCTCCAGGCGACGATCATCATCAGCATGGCTCGGCTACTGTTCGGCGTGCCGATGGCCGGCGGCTGGGCGGCGCTGATCCTCGGCCTGTTCCTGTTCATCGTCGGCAGCCTGGCACTCGGCTTCCTGGTTTCAACGGTCGCCCGCAATCAATTGCAGGCGATGCAGATGAGCTTTTTCTACTTCCTGCCCTCGATCCTTCTGTCGGGTTTCCTCTTTCCGTTCCGCGGAATGCCGGATTGGGCGCAGTGGCTGGGAAGCCTAATCCCGGTCACCCATATGCTAAGGATCGTCCGCGGTGCGATGCTTAAGGGTGTCGGCGTTGCCGAAGCCGCGCCCAGTCTCGGCGCGCTCACCCTGTTCGTGCTGATCGTCGCCGGCATTGCCGTGAAGCAATATCGGACCACCCTCGATTAGCGGCGCATGAAATCGAGATAATAACGCAGCTGCCCGACCGCGCGGTCGTAATGGCCGATGTCGCGATAGGTGCGGGTCTGCATCACCGCCCCCTCCATCACGGTCAATACCAGCTCGGCCAGCGCCTGCGTATCGGTCCCGTCCGCAAGATCCGCCGCGTCGAGGCATTCCTTCACCGCGCTGGTCCAA
>DASTDT010000009.1:0-5200 GCA_035710225.1 Sphingomicrobium sp. | reverse complement strand
CCGGTCAGGCTCGTCGGCGATCGTTCCTGCAACGGTGAAGTCGGCAGTGCCGTAGTGCAGGCGGCTGCCGGAGCGCAGCGACAGCCGTTCGGCGAGCGCGGAATCGATCAGCACCTCGCCCGGCGAGGGAAGCCGGTACGCCCCGTCGGCGAGGCGCACGGCGCCGTACAGCGGGTAGAGCGCATCGACGCCCTTGAGTTCGGTCAGCACGGGGGTAGCGCCAGCCGCCTGCGCCATGGCCCGCGTCCGCACCGTCGTGCTGAGCGTGCCGAAGCGGCGAAGCTCGGCCAGTTGCGCCGACGCGGCCTGGCGCTGGGTCATGGCGATCTCGATATCGCCGCCGAGCAAGGTCCGCCCGCGGCTGGTCAGCTCGCCGCTGATCGCCGCGGTGAGGCTGCCGATCGCGGCGAGCGTCGCGACCCCCAGGAACAGGCATACGAACAGTAGCCGTAGCCCGCGAAATCCGGCGTGGAGGTCGCGCCGGGCAATCCGCCAACTGGCCGGCCAGCCGAGCGTCTTCACCGGGGATCCTCGCTGAGCAGGCCGTCGGCCATTCGCAGGGTCCGCTCGCAGCGGCCGGCGAGCGCCGGGTCGTGGGTAATGATGACAAGCGTGGCCCCGCTCGCCTTGCGACGCTGGAACAACAGGTCGATGATCGCCGCGCCGGTGGCAGCGTCAAGGTTGCCGGTAGGCTCGTCTGCAAACAGGATTGCCGGCGCCGGCGCCATCGCCCGGGCGATCGCAACGCGTTGCTGCTCGCCGCCGGAAAGCTGCGCCGGATAATGGTCGAGGCGATGGCCAAGGCCGACCGCCTCAAGCTCGCGGGCGGCGGTTTCGAATGCCCCGTCACGGCCGGCCAGTTCGAGCGGGACGGCGACATTCTCGAGCGCGGTCATTGTTGGAAGCAAATGGAAGGCCTGGAGAACGATGCCGATCCGGCCGCGCCGCGCCATTGCCAGCCCATCCTCGCCAAGACCCGTGAATTCCATGCTATTGACGGTCACGGTGCCGGAACCGGCTTGCTCAAGTCCGGCAAGCACCGCCATCAGCGAAGACTTGCCCGATCCGGACGGCCCGAGGATGGCGACGCTTTCGCCCGCCTCGACGTCCAGATCGACCCCGCGCAGGATTTCCACCAGTGCGGAGCGGGCGCCGAGGGCGAGGGTGACATTTCGCGCGCTGATCGCGATAGGATCGGCCGGTGAAGATGACATGAGGGGAGTGGTCCTTGAAGAATAGGCTGGTCGCATATGGGGCGGCGATGTTGCTTGTCCAATCGCTCGGCGGCTGTTCGTCGGAAGCGCCCGCCCCGGCCGTCGAACAGAATCGGGCTTCAGCCGCGCCGGCGACCCAGAACCAGGCGCACGAGCCGTTGATCGTAGCGTTCGGCGACAGCCTGTTCGCCGGCTATGGCCTGGGTCAGAAGGAGGGTCTGGCGCCCGCGCTCGACCGCTCGCTGGAGCGCCAGGGGATCGCGGTGGACGTCGTCAACGCCGGCGTTTCGGGCGATACTTCCGCCGCGGGGCTGCGACGGCTGGGGTTCACCCTCGATGGCCAACCGCGAAAGCCGGTGCTGGTCATCGTCGGGCTCGGCGCCAACGACATGCTGCGCGGGGTGGCGCCGTCCGAGACCCGCGCTAACCTTGACGCCATCCTTGCCGAGCTGAAGCGCCGAGACATTCCCGCGTTGCTCAGCGGAATGGTCGCCGCGCCAAATCTCGGAGCGGATTATGCTCGCCAATTCAACGCGATCTACCCGGATTTGGCGAAGGAATATCAAGTTCCGCTCTACCCGTTCATTCTCGACGGCGTGGTCGGTCAGCCGGCGCTGATACTCGATGACGGGCTCCACCCGAGCGCCCGGGGGGTGGAGGTGATGGCCCAGCGCCTCGGGCCGGTGGTTGCGCAGGCGCTCGGCGAACCAGTCGGTTGAAGCGGGCGGCCCAGACACTTGAGGAACCTTCCAATTCCGCGGCCGGCGGACCGCGCCGGGGATGATACATCCGCCGACGAGCCCGAGGATCAAATTGTCTTCAACTAAAGGATGGTGCCCCTGGTCCGACTCGAACGGACACTTCTTTCGAAACTCGATTTTGAGTCGAGCGCGTCTACCATTCCGCCACAGGGGCCCGTGCGGTCGCGAAGGCGCTAACCCATCGACCGCCGCGTCGCAAGCCGGGCTAATTGCACGGCGCCCGGCTGCGGCAACTCAGGGCCTCCGCGGGAGGATCCGGCCGACACTAGTCGCCCCGGCGAGGTCGGCGATGGTGCAAGCCGCAGCACGCGGTGTAACCGCGCGTTAGAGCCAGTGGGGCTATTGCGCCGCCTCAAGCGCCTGGAACTCGCGCTCGGCGAGGAATTTTTCGGCATCGAGCGCCGCCATGCAGCCGGTTCCGGCCGCGGTCACCGCCTGTCGATAGATCTTGTCCATCACATCGCCGCAGGCGAACACCCCCTCGACGCTCGTGCGGGTCGTTCCTGTCTCAACCTCGATATAGCCATCGCTGTCGAGCTTGAGCTTGCCGGCGAACAACTCGGTCGCTGGCGAGTGGCCGATGGCGACGAACGCGCCGTCGACATCGATCCGCCTTACCTCGCCGCTGCGGACGTTGCGCACGTCGAGGCCTACCAGCACCTCCGGCTCGCCGCCGGCAACAAATTCGGCGACCTCGCTGTCCCAAATCACCTTGATATGGGGATTGGCGAATAGGCGGTCCTGCAGGATTTTCTCCGCCCGCAGGCTGTCTCGGCGGTGGATCAGGGTCACATCCTGGCTGTGGTTGGTGAGGTAGAGCGCTTCTTCGACCGCGGTGTTGCCGCCGCCGATCACCGCTACCTTCTTGCCTCGGTAGAAGAAGCCGTCGCAGGTGGCGCAGGCGCTCGCGCCCTTGCCCTTCATCCGTTCTTCGGACGGAAGTCCGAGCCAGCGCGCCTGAGCGCCGGTGGCAATGACCAAGGTATCGGCATGGTATTCGCCGCTGTCGCCCTTCAACACGAACGGCCGGCGCGACAGGTCGACGTCGTTGACATGATCCCACACGATCCTGGTCCCGACATGCTCGGCCTGCGCCTGCATCTCCTCCATCAGCCACGGCCCCTGGATGACGTCGCGGAAGCCCGGGTAATTCTCGACGTCGGTGGTGGTGGTGAGCTGGCCGCCGGGCTGGATCCCCTGGACGACGACCGGCGACAGGCCGGCACGGGCAGCATAGATGGCGGCGGTGAGGCCGGCCGGGCCCGAACCGAGGACCAGCAGGCGGGTCGAGACGATGTTGCTCATTGCGAGGCCTTAATTGGGCAAGGCGCGTTCATCACACAAGCCGCGACTGGTCGAGCGCGGCGGCGATGAACCCCTTGAACAGGGGATGCGGGTCGAACGGGCGGCTCTTCAGCTCGGGGTGGAACTGGACCCCGATGAACCACGGGTGGTCGGGCCGCTCGACGATCTCGGGAAGTCCCCCGTCGGGCGACATTCCGGAGAAGATCAGACCGCCCTTTTCCAGCGCCTCGCGGTAGTGGACATTGACCTCGTAACGGTGGCGGTGGCGCTCGGCGATCGTCGTCACGCCATATTGCTGGGCGACCTTGCTGTTGTGTCCGAGCACTGCGTCATAGGAGCCGAGCCGCATGGTGCCGCCAAGGTCGGTGTCGGCGCTGCGCTTCTGGAGGCCTTCGGGGCCCATCCACTCGGTGATCAGGCCGACCACCGGCTCGCTGGTCTCGCCGAACTCGGTAGTCGAGGCCGAGGCGATCCCCGCCGTATTTCGAGCACCCTCGATGCACGCCATCTGCATGCCGAGACAGATTCCGAAGAACGGCACGCGCTGCTCGCGGGCGAAGCGGACCGAGGCGATCTTGCCCTCGCTCCCGCGCTCGCCGAACCCGCCGGGGACAAGCACGCCATGCAAGGGCTCGAGCTCGGCGGCCAGATCGACATCGTCGCGCTCGAACACCTCGGCGTCGATCCAGCGGATATTGACCTTGACCCGATTGGCCAGCCCGCCGTGCGTAAGTGCTTCGCGAAGCGACTTGTAGGCGTCCTGGAGGGCAACATATTTGCCGACGACGCCGATCGTCACCTCGCCCTCGGGGTGGTCGACGCGGTCCATGATGTCCCGCCAGCGCTCGAGCTCCGGGGCCGGCGCGTCGGCGATTCCGAACACGCGCAGCACTTCGTCGTCGAGCCCCTCGCCATGATATTGCAGCGGCACGTCGTAGATCGAGCGCGCATCAAGGGCCTGGATGACCGCCGACTTGGGGACGTTGCAGAACAAGGCGATCTTGGCCCGCTCGGCTTCCGGGATCGGGCGCTCGGCTCGGCACAGCAGCACGTCCGGCTGGATGCCGTAGCTGGTCAGTTCGCGAACGCTGTGCTGGGTCGGCTTGGTCTTCAATTCCCCCGCGGCGGCGAGATAAGGCACCAGGGTGGTGTGGACGAAGCAGCAATTGTCGCGGCCGAGGTCGTTGCGCAGCTGCCGGATGGCTTCGACGAACGGCAGCGATTCGATGTCGCCGACGGTTCCGCCGATCTCGCAGATGACGAAGTCGAGGCCGTCGGTGTCGGCGACGGCGAATTCCTTGATCGCGTTGGTGACGTGGGGAATCACCTGGACGGTCGCTCCGAGATAATCGCCGCGCCGCTCGCGGGCGATAATGTCGCGGTAGATCCGGCCCGAGGTGACGTTGTCGCTTTGGCGCGCGGAGACGCCCGTGAAGCGCTCATAGTGGCCAAGGTCGAGGTCGGTCTCCGCACCGTCGTCGGTCACATAGACTTCACCGTGCTGATAAGGCGACATCGTCCCCGGATCGACATTGAGATAGGGGTCGAATTTCCGGATGCGGACCGAATAGCCGCGCGCCTGGAGAAGCGCCCCGAGGGACGCTGCGAGAAGACCTTTGCCAAGCGAGGAAACCACGCCGCCGGTGATAAAGACATACCGCGCCATGGGAGTCGGGCCTTACGGGCGCTTTGCCATCAAAGGCAAGCGCGAGAATCAAATAAAGCGAAAAAAGACCCGGAGATCTGCTCAGCGATCCCCGGATTGCCTACGCTTCTGGCTTACTGAGCGAGCGGAACGGCCGGCGCGCTTTCGTTGCTCGTCGGAGGAGTAGCCGGGGTGACCGGCGCCTGCTGGACCGGCAGCGGCTTGGCCAGGCTGGGATCGACTGTCGTCGATTCGCGACTGACCCCGGCAATCGC
>DASTDT010000008.1:0-5764 GCA_035710225.1 Sphingomicrobium sp. | reverse complement strand
CGACAGCCAGATGCAGCAGGCCCGCCAGGAGGCCAAGGCGGCGTTCGGCGACGACACCGTCTACATCGAGAAATATCTCGGCGACCCCAAGCATATCGAGTTCCAGGTGTTCGGCGACGGCGAGGGCAATGCCATCCACCTTGGCGAGCGCGACTGCTCGGTCCAGCGCCGTCACCAGAAGGTGATCGAGGAAGCGCCGTCGCCCGTGATCAGCGCCGAGCAGCGCGCGCACATGGGCGAAGTGGTCCGCAAGGCGATGGCCGACATGGGCTATCGCGGCGCCGGGACAATCGAGTTCCTCTACGAGAACGGCGAATTCTTCTTCATCGAGATGAATACCCGCCTTCAGGTCGAGCATCCGGTGACCGAGATGATCAGCGGCATCGACCTCGTCCGCGAACAGATCCGCGTCGCGCAGGGCGACGGGCTGAGCGTGACTCAGGAGGACGTCGTCCTCCACGGCCACGCCATCGAATGCCGGATCAACGCCGAGGACCCCGAAACCTTCGCCCCCTCGCCCGGCCTGGTGAAGAATTACGTCGCGCCCGGCGGCATGCACGTGCGCGTCGATAGCGGGCTCTACGCCGGCTATAAGGTGCCGCCCTATTACGACAGCATGATCGCCAAGCTGATCGTCTACGGTCGCAACCGCGAAGACTGCATCCTGCGTCTCAAGCGCGCGCTCGAGGAGTTCGTCGTCGAGGGCATGAAGACGACCGTCCCGCTGCAGCAGAAGATCATCCGCGAGGAAGCTTTCCTGCGGGGCGACTACACCATCAAGTGGCTCGAACGCTGGCTCGAGGAGAAGAACGGATGAAGGCGACGATCTGGCACAATCCCGACTGCGGCACGTCGCGCAAGACGCTCGACATCCTCAACGAGTCCGGCGCCGACGTGACCGTCGTCGAATATCTCAAGACGCCCTACGACCGCGCCAAGCTGGAGCAGCTCTTGCGCGATTCCGGCTTGAGCGCGAAGGAGGCGCTGCGCACACGCGGCACCGACGCCGAGGAGCGCGGCCTAACCCAAGCCGACGAGGAGACGATCCTCGCCGCGATGGCCGCCAACCCCGCCTATGTGAACCGGCCGATCGTCGAAACCGACAAGGGCGTCCGGCTGTGCCGCCCGCAGGACATTGTCCGCGAAATCCTGTAATCGAAGGGCGTGAGTAGCCCACTCGATCCACGCCTGCTGCTGCGCGGTTACGCCGCTGGGATTTTCCCAATGGCCGACAGCCGCACGTCGGACGAGGTGTTCTGGGTCGAGCCGCGCCGCCGGGCGATCATTCCGCTTCACCGCTTCCATTGCTCGCGCTCGCTGGCGCGCACGATTCGCCGGGGGACGTTCGAAGTCACGTGCGACCGCGCGTTCGGCGAGGTCATCCAGGGCTGCGCCGAGCGCTCGGAGACATGGATCAACGCCGATATCGAGCGCGCCACCCTCGGCCTCCACGCCGCGGGCCACGCCCATTCGGTCGAATGCTGGGCGGACGGCGAGCTCGCCGGCGGAATCTACGGCGTGCGCCTCGGCCGGGCGTTCTTCGGGGAATCGATGTTCAGCCGGCGGACCGATGCCTCGAAGGTCGCGCTGGCGTGGCTGGTGGCGCGGCTCAAGGTCGGCCATTTCCTGCTGCTCGACTGCCAGTTCATGACCGCCCACCTCGAATCGCTCGGCGCTGAGGCGGTGCCGCGGCGGCGCTACGCCGAATTGCTGTCGGCGGCGCTTGGCTCGGAGGGCGGCTCGGCCGGCGCTTCGTTCGCGGAATTCGATGGCGCCGACACCGGCTCCCTGCCCCCGGCGGAGTTCGGAGCGCTCGACCGGCTGGTCGACGAACGCGGCGCGGGCGGAGCGCCGGGAGCGGCCGGCCAGCTCATTGCGCAGCTCTTGGGCCACACATCGTAGACGGCGTGCTCGACGACGTTAAGTGACGGGCTCTCCGTATAGAGCCACCCGGAGAACACCCGTTCCCAACGCTTGTCGGGCCGTTCGACATCGACTTGGATGAAGGCCCCGGTGAGCTTCTCCTGCTCCCACGGAGCGGTTGCCTCGCAGGCGCGCAGGCGGACGATGACGTCCTTGACCCGCAGCGACTGGCCCGGCCGCAAGGTCAGGTCGCGGACGATCCCGTTGCGCTTGTTCAACAGGCCGATCACCGCCACCCGCTCGCGCATCGGGGTCGCCCCGGCCTGGTCGGCCGCGGCCGGCGGAAGCGGCGCCTGCTCGACCACGCCATTGGCCGGCACGTCTTCGCCCGAGCAGGCGGCAAGGAGCGCCGCCGCGGCGGCGATGGCCAATCGTCGCGTCACCCCTCCTCCGGGGTCCACGCGATGTAATCGCCGGTCGCGGTCGGTCGCCTGGCGCCGGCCTTCATCGACCCCGAGGGGCGCCACGCGCCGTCGCTTCCGGTCAAATTGGCCTGCGGCTCGCGCTCGAACGCGCGGCGCGGCGGAAGCGACTTGCCGGGGACGTCCGCAATCGTCCCGCGAAGCCAGGCGTTCCAGCCGGGCGGGACATTGCTGCTATCGTTGGAGCCCTGGTAGATCACCCACCGCCGCGTGGGATCCTTGCGGTGAGTGAAGTAGATGTTGCCCGCCTCGTCGCGGCCGGCCTCTTCCCCGCGCAGGCGGGTGACGATCGTCGTCCCCAGCGACGCTCCGTTCCACCAGGTGAACAGATTGGCGAATAATCCCATGGCGGGCCGTTAGCCCGAGCGCGTCAGTCGAGGCAAGTCAGTGCCGCCACTCGACCTTGTCGCCGGGCGCCAGACCGAGCTCGGCCGAGCGGCCGCCGGCAAGTTCCAGCACTGCTTCGACCGGCCCGCCCGAGGGCACGTTCTCGAGCGACAGCGGGACGGCATTCTCCGCGATTCGAAGGATCGCTCCGCCCGGGGCGATGAAGATGATGTCGAGCGGGATCAGCGTGTCCTTCATCCAGAACGCCACCGGCTGGGGCGGGTCATAGGGGAAGATCATGCCCTGGTCGGGGCCGAGCGACATGCGGTTCATCATCCCGTAGGCCTGTTCTTCCGGGGATCGCGCGATCTCGACCGTGAACCGATGGACCTTGCCGCCCGAGCGAATGGTCAGAGCCGATTGCTCGAGCCCGGCCGGCGAGCGCTGAAGCTCGGCGGCGCCCGGTGCGGCGCCCTGGCAGGCGGCCGCCGGGGCAAGTGCGAAAGCGGCCAGCAAAACTCGGGTCAAGGAAGACGCAGTTCGACCGCGGTCTCGCCCTTGCGCCCCTCCGCGATGCGCGCCTCCAACCGGTCGCCCGGTGCGAGGTCCGCAATGCCCGCCGATCGCACCGTCTCCATGTGGACGAAGATGTCGGCCGCCAGATCGTCGAGCCGATTGACGAAGCCATAACCCTTTACGCGGTTGAACCATTTGACCTCCACCGGCTCATACTCGCCGGCCGAATCGATAAGCGCCTGGCGGTCGGCACGACCAGCACCGCTGGTGGCGACGCGGTCCTGGCTTGGCAAGGCCTCGCTGAGGTCGATCGAGATCACCTTGATTGCCTGAAGCCCGCGCTGCTGGGGCTGGACCACCGCTTCGAGGATTGCACCTTCCGGCAGGCTGCGCCGGTCATGTTCGCGAAGAACGGAGAAATGGACGAGGATGTCGCCGTCGCACTGATCGCTGACCAGGAAACCGAAGCCGCGGGTCGCGTCGAACCACTTGATCCGGCCGGTGACCGTAAATGCGTCGGGCGCGACTTCGACCTGCTCTTCTTCGGCAAGGATGACATGCCCAACAGGACCGCCTCCGCTGCGTGCGGAGGCGCCCTCTGGCGTCTCGTCGGCACTCGAACGCACGACTCGTTTCTAGCACGACGTGCGCATTTCCCGAAAATATATCGATATCGACCCGAAACTTTTTATCCCGCTAGGTCGCCGGCGCTCGGCGCAGTACCGGGCGGACAATCGACGATCCTCCGCGCAAGTGCGAAATCATGGCCGGCGCGAACCATTGCCGCCAGCCATTTTTCCCGTGTGGGGCGGTCCGGCAGGTCCTCGGCGAATGGCCCGATTCGCCGCCGCCGGGCGAAGCGCAGGATCGCTTCGGCGGAATCGTCGCTTGCGGATTGCATGGCCGGCTCGGCGTCGCCCTCCTCGATCCCGGCCTCGGCCAGCGCGCCCGCCAGCCGCCGCGGCCCGTAACCTCGAGCGCCGAGCGAACGGGCGCGGGACAAGGCGAATGCGGCGTCGTCGACATAGCCGAGCCCGGCGAGGCGCTCGACCACTTCCGCGACTGGAGCTTCCCCGTCCCCCTCCCAGCCGCGCTCCCGGAGCTTGCGCCGAAGGAAATCGTCGAGCCGTTTACGGCTGGTCGCAAAACGCCCGACATAGCGCAGCGCAAGCTCTTCGAGATGGCGACGGTCGAGCGGCGGGCGCGGTGTGCGCGGACGGGTCACGCCATGTTTGTGCCACACTCGGTTCGCATCACAAAGCGCCCGCCGTCATGGGGCGCTCCGGCGCCGCTTGGGGAGGCGCGGGTCGGCAACAACAGTCCAGGACCAGTCGGTGAGCGACCGCGAGCAAGAAGCCACACTCGATCTCGCCCCTCCCGGTGCGACTGCGACGACGGACGCCCTCAAGCGCCGGCTCTCCGACTTCGAGACCCTCGGCGAGGCCCTCGACTATGCCGCGCTCGGCCGGCGCGGGATGAATTTCCACGACGCGCGCGGCACGCTGGTGCGGGCCTATCCCTACTCAGAGCTGCGCGATGACGCGCTTGCCCATGCCCGCCGTTTCCTCACCCTCGGCCTGGCCAAGGGCGATCGCGTGGCGCTGGTCGCCGAGACCGGGCCGGAATTCGCCGCCTGCTTCTTCGGCGCGATCTACGCCGGGCTGTGGCCGGTCCCGCTGCCGCTGCCGACCAGCTTTGGCGGGCGCGAGGCCTATGTCTCGCAATTGCTGGTGATGCTCGAAAGCAGCGATCCGCAGCTGTTCCTCTACCCGGCCGAGCTTGCCGAGTTCGCCGGAGAGGCGGCCGACAAGCGCGCGATTCCCGGCCGCGACTGGGCAAGCCTCGCCGACATCGCTGCGAGCGACGGCCCGCTTCCGGCGGCTGCCGGCGACGACATCGCCTATCTGCAATATTCGTCGGGCTCGACCCGCTTCCCGCACGGCGTGGCGATCACCCACCGCGCCCTGCTCGACAATCTCCACGCCCACGCGCTTGGAACCGAGCTCTGCGCCACGGACCGCTGCATCAGCTGGCTCCCCTGGTATCATGACATGGGGCTGGTGGGCTGCATGCTCTCGCCGCTCGCCAACCAGGTCAGCGTCGATTATCTCAAGACCGAGGATTTCGCGCGCCGGCCGCTGGCCTGGCTCGATCTCATCAGCCGCAACCCGGGCACCACGCTCAGCTACTCGCCGACCTTCGGCTACGACATTTGCGCGCGGCGGATGAGCAGCCAGACCAAGGCCGCCGACCGCTTCGACCTGTCGCGCTGGCGGATCGCCGGCAACGGCGCCGACATGATCCGGCCCGACGTGATGCAGGCGTTCGTCGACGCCTTCGCAGATGCCGGCTTCAAGGCGCAGGCCTTCTGCCCGTCCTACGGCCTGGCCGAAGCCACGCTGGCGGTGTCGATCATGCCGCCCGGGGAAGGCATTCGGGTCGAGCTGGTCGAGGAAAGCGAGCTCAGCGGCGTCGGAACGCCGCAGCAGGAGCGGCCGCGCCGCTACCGCGCGATCGTCAATTGCGGCAAGCCGCTGAAGGGCATGGAGGTCGAGGTCCGCGGAGCCGACGGCGCG
>DASTDT010000007.1:0-3424 GCA_035710225.1 Sphingomicrobium sp. | reverse complement strand
GCTCAGCCCGATCAGGCTGATCTGCCGCCCGTAGCTGGCTTCGCCGCGATGGGTGGCGCGGCGGTAGGAGTAGAAACGGCGATCGTCGCCGTAGGTGTCGAGGCCGAGCGTCTCCACTCGCGCCACGCCCGCGGCGGCAAGCCGCGCGGCCACGAACGCTTCAAGGTCGAAATGCGGCTTGCCCGCCGGTCCCTCGGTGAAGAAGCGCTCGGTTCCCGGATCCTGGGCGATCAGCGCTTCCTCGAAGCCATGATCGACCTCGTAGTTTCTCTGCGCGATGCACGGTCCGACCGCCGCCGCGATCCGCTCGATCCTGGCGCCAAGCTTCAGCATGCCGGCGATGGCCGCATCGGTCACTCCGGCCACCGCGCCGCGCCAGCCGGCATGGACCGCCCCGACCACGCCCGCCTCGGCATCGGCCAGCAACACCGGCGCACAGTCGGCAGTGACGATTCCGAGCAACCGGCCGGGCCGGTCGGTCACCAGCGCGTCCGCGTGGGGGCGGTGGTCGTCGGGCCACTCGTCCGCCTCGACACAGGCCACGCCGTGAACCTGGTGGACGGTGACCAGCCGCGCGCCCGGAAGCACCGCCTCAACCGCGCGCCGCCGGTTGTCGATGACCAGCGCCCGCTCGTCGCCGCTGCCGAGCCCGCAATTGAGGCCCGCCACGTCGCCGGTCGAGACTCCCCCGCGCCGGCCGAGGAAACCGTGCGGCAGCCCGTCCAGCGCCCGCGCGCGGATCACTTCGGGCTCGCTCACAATGTCAGCCTCATGATCCGGTCGTCGTCGGCATGGTTGCCGACCATGAAGACATATTTGCCGACCTCTTCGAACCCATAGCGTTCGTAAAAGCGCCGCGCGCGATGGTTCTCGATGTAAACGGTGAGCCGAAGCTCGGCCGCGCCGCGCCGCCGGCCCTCGGCGATGGCCCAGTCCATCAAGGCGGCGGCGATCCCGCGGCCCTTCCACGGCTCCAGCACGTAGAGCTGGTAGAGCTCGATCCCGGCCGGACCAGCATCGGGCAGATCGTCCGGGCCCAGCTTGGCGAAGCCGGCCAGCGCGCCGCCTTCCTCGGCCAGGCGGAAGGCGAACCGCGCGTCGGCGATCTCGGCCTCGAAGACATCGGGCTTCACCCCGGCGAGGAAGCTTCCGAGGTCGTCCTCGTCGTAAAGATGCCCGAAGGTCGCGACGAAGCTGTCGCGGAACAGCTCCGCCACCGCCGCCCCGTCGCCGGGCCGCCCGTCGCGAAAGGCGATGGTCATTCGAGCCCCGCGGGAAGCGGCCAGCCGGGCGCGGCGATGGCCATGACCCTGAACAAGGTCCCCATCGCATCGCCGTCGCACAGCCGGCGCCGGGCCGCCGCGATCGCTTCCGCCCGCTCGGGGTTGCGCGCCGCCAGGGTCATCGCCCGCGGGCCGATTCCGAGCGTTTCGAGCCAAGTGCCTTGCGCGATCAGGCGCGACACGCGCGCGCCGCTGTCGCGCGCAGCATCGCCGAGCGCGGCGAAATCGACATGGGCGGTCAAATCCTGCTCGCCGGGATTGTCGAGCGGCAGCGTCTTGCGGTGCGCCGCCATCGATTGCAGCGTGTCGCCGACCGCCTTCCTCAAGTCGTGGCCGTAATCGATCAGGACGGCGACCCCGCCGCGCGCGACGACGATCCGCGCCAGCTCGGCCATCGCCGCCTCGCGCGCCGGCGAAGTCTCGACGATCGGCCCGTCGCGATCGAACGCGAAATGGCCGCCGATCCACTCCACGCGCCGCTCGACCCCGCCGACCCATTGCCGAACCGGCAGCGCGTCGAAGAATTCGCTAGCCACCACCAGCAGCGGCCCGTCTCCTTCCGCAAGCCCGGCGATGTCGTCGTGGAACCGGATTTCGGGCACCGCCAGGTCCTGCGCCGCGCGCAGCACCGGGCTGGTCTCGACGAAGTGGACAGCGGCCGGTTCGCAGCCGGCGGCCTTCATCACGCGCAAGGCATCGCCCGCCAGCGTTCCGCGCCCAGGCCCTAGCTCGGCGTAGCGAACGCCCGCCGGCCGGCCCGCGCGCACCCAGCAGTCGGCCAGCGCCGCTCCGATCAGCTCGCCGTACATCTGGCTGATTTCCGGCGCGGTGATAAAGTCGCCGCTCGCACCCAGCGGGTCGCGGGTGGCGTAATAGTAACTGTTGCAGGCCTCCATAAAGGCCTCGACGCTGAGCGGTCCCTCGGTCTTGATCCGCTCGATCAGCGCCGCTTCCAGCGGGGTCACGCCACGCTTTCGCTTCCGGCGATCGGCTCGATGCGCTGGCGGCGGCTCTTGGCGGTCGCCATCAGGTAGAGGCCGCCGACGATCATCGGGATGGTCAGCCACTGGCCCATGTGCAGGCCGGTCGCCTCGGCGAAGGCGGCGAGCTGCTGATCGGGCTCGCGGATGAACTCGACGCCGAAGCGGAAGATTCCGTAGAAGAACAGGAAGGCGCCGACCAGCTTGCCGGGTTCGTAGCGGGCCTTGGTCCTCCAGAACATGAACGCCAGGATTGCGAACAGGACGAGGCCTTCCAGCCCCGCCTCGTAAAGCTGGCTCGGGTGGCGCGGCGGGCCGAGCACGTTGCCGAATGGGCCCGCTTCCTCGAAGCGGACCGCCCAGGGCACGTCGGTCCGCGCGCCCCACAGCTCCTGGTTGATGAAATTGGCGAGCCGTCCGAAGAACAATCCGAACGGCACGCAGCATGCGACATAATCGTGCAATCTCAACCAGTTAAGCTTCTGCTTCCAAGCCAGCCATATGATACCTGCAGTGGTACCCAAAACCCCGCCGTGAAAGCTCATCCCCCCGTCCCACAGCTTCAGGATCGCGAGCGGATTTTCGAGGTAGAAGCCGGGATTGTAGAACAGCACATAACCCAGCCGCCCGCCGATCATGATCCCCAGCGCGGCGTAGAACACCAGGTCGTCGGCATGCCGCCGGGCCATCGGCGCGCCCGGCTGCGCGATCAGCTTCAAAAGATAGACGTAGCCGATGATGATACCGGCGACATAGGCCATCGAATACCAGCGCAGCGCGAACGGCCCCAGTTGCACGATGATCGGATCGAGCCCGAGATCGGGGAAGGCGACATGCCCCGACGCGGCGGCTGCGGCGATCGATGTTACATCCAAAAGCATGGGCTTCCCCCTCGGTCGACCGCCTCATAAGGTGGGGGCCGCGAAAGGCAAAGGAGAAGCGGTTGCGTAGCGAGCTCGACCGGCAGTTCGACGAGACCCTCGCCGCGGTGATCGGCCCCGGCGGGCGGCTGGTGATCGAGCGCGACGAGATGGGCCGGGCCTTCGTCGCCAACTTCCCGGGCACCCTTCCACTGTTCTTCAAGACCTTCTGCGCGCTCAACGGCGCGGTCGAGGCGGTCGTCGCCGGCGACGAGCGGCTGACCTTCGCCGACCTCGACCG
>DASTDT010000006.1:0-7137 GCA_035710225.1 Sphingomicrobium sp. | reverse complement strand
GCGACGCGGCTATCGCACGCGCCGCTCAGCTGGTCGCGGCAGGCCAACCGGTCGCGGTTCCGACCGAGACGGTCTACGGCCTTGCCGCCGATGCAACCAATGCCGAGGCGGTGGCGCGGATCTACGCCGCCAAGGGGCGGCCGGGCTTCAATCCGCTGATCGTCCACGTGCTCGACCTCGCGGCGGCGGAGCGGCTCGGCGAATTCGGCGACGAGGCGCGCGCGCTGGCGGAAGCGCACTGGCCAGGGCCACTGACAATCGTGGTTCCTGCACGGCCCGGCAACGGGATCGCCGCGCTGGTCACCGCGGGGCTCGACACGATCGCTCTCCGCGTGCCGGCCCATCCTGCTATGCGGGCGCTGCTCGAGGCGAGCGGAAAACCGCTTGCGGCGCCGTCCGCCAATGCCAGCGGCCGGATCAGCCCGACGCGCGCAAGCCATGTCGCGCAGTCGCTGGCGGGGCGGGTCGCGCTGATCATCGACGGCGGTCCGAGCGAGCGCGGTATTGAATCGACCATTGTCGCGGCGACCGGCGGACCGCTGCGGCTGCTTCGCCGCGGGCCGATATCCATCGACGCCCCGCTCGCCGAAGGGTCGGTCGAGGCGCCGGGAATGCTCGCCAGCCATTATGCGCCGGCAAAACCGCTTCGACTCGATGCGCACTCGGCCGAGCCCGGCGAAATCCTGATTGGCTACGGGCCGGTTGTCGGCGATCTCGATCTCGGTAACGACCCGGTCAGCGCGGCGGCGCGCCTGTTCGACCTGCTGCACGAGGCCGATGCAGCACCGAAGCCGAGGATCGCGGTCGCCCCGATCCCCGGCCAAGGCCTCGCCGAAGCGATCCGCGACCGCCTCAAACGGGCGGCCGCGCCACGATAGGTTGATCAAACACTCGTTACCGCAGAGGCGGTAGAGCGATGTCTTGGTCCAGGAAGGCCCGTCCCGGCATGTTGAGCGGCATTTCCGCGCTGGTCCCGGTAACAAAGAACCCAGCGACCGGTAAAATTGCAATTGCGCCGACCACACCCGCAGTGCCGGTTTCCCCGCGACTGTCCATATCGCCCTTGAGCCGGATCGTCGTGCCGTTGATGTTCACCGACTTGACCGCGAGGTGGATGCCCCCGGACTTGCCCCACATGCCCTTGTTACGCACCTCGGTCAGCACACCTTCGACCGGGGCGCGCGCCGGAATTACGACGCGTCCGTTGAGCAGGACATCCTGTGCGACCTCGAGCTGCACCACTTGGCCGACTTTAAGCTTCTTGCCCTTGGTGGTGAGATGCTCGGAAAGTGCGACGGGAACCGGCGCACCGGCACGCAGGATGTTGTCGGTTGCGACCTGCTGAACAACCGTCACATTCTGTGCCGAGGTCGTGGCGACCGGCTGAGGATTGACGATTGTTTGCGCGCTTACTGTGGCACCGAACACAATGGCCGACGCCGCGGCGAATCTTGAAAGCATTGAAACCCCCCTTTAGACGAGCGGCAGCCCCCGCCGCCGCGCGCGCTTCTTGCCCGGAAGTATTTGCGCGGACAACAGAATTAATTTGTGCGGAGAGTTAGGAAGCGGTTGTGGCGCCCTGGACACGTTCGCCGAACTTCTTCCGAAGCTTGGCCAGCTTGGGCGGGATGATGGCGAGGCAATAGGGGTTGGACTGGCCTTCGCCCGACCAATAGTCCTGGTGATAATCTTCCGCCGGATACCATTCGGCCTTCGGCTCGATGGTGGTGACGATCGGCTGAAGATGATCGGCCTGGGCGCGCTTGATGCCTTCACGGGCTTCGTCCGCCTGGCGCTCGTTCTCGGGGAAAATCGCCGAACGGTATTGGGTGCCAACGTCGCCGCCCTGGCGGTTGAGCTGGGTCGGGTCGTGGGTGGCGAAGAATACGTCGAGCAGGTCGGCGTAGGAGACCACCGCCGGGTCGAAGGTGATGCGGATCGCCTCGGCATGGCCGGTGTCGCCACCGCAGACCTGCTTGTAGGTCGGATTTACGGTCTGGCCGCCGGTGTAGCCGCTTTCTACCGATTTCACGCCGTCGAGCTGGAGGAACACCGCTTCAGTGCACCAGAAGCAGCCGCCGGCCAGTGCAGCGATTTCGTCAGCCATGTCCTCGTTCTCCGCTTTGGCGCCTTCATCTGGCGACGCGGAACGGATTTTCCAACCCTAGCGCTGCTTGTAGGCGGCCTTCAGGCTGGCCAGCTCGAGACGCTTGCCGACCCATTCGGCGAGCTCTTCGAACGTCAACGGCTGGTCGAACACGATGCCGGCCTTTCGATCGGCGAACCAGCGCACCTCGCCCTTGATCGGGCGGAGGCTCTCGACCACCACGACGACCTTCTTGCCGAGGCAATATTCCTCGATCGGCTCGACCTTGAGGCCGGCCAGCGAAATGTCGTGTACGTCGCAGGTGTAATAGGTCTTGCCGACCCTGAGGCTCGCCTTGCAGTCGACCTCGAGTCGCGGCGGGCGGGCGCGGAAGCCGTGGCGCGGCTTGCGGCCGGCCAGCAGCTCGCCGAGGTCGACCGTCTGGTCGAATTTGATTCCGACCGCGGTGTCGCGCGTCCACACCACGCTCGACGGCAGCTTCTGGCCGTGGATATCGACGTTGACCAGGTCGCCGACGCTGAGCGGACGGCCGACCTCCACCATCAGCCCGCCGGCCGACATGTTGCGCAGCCGCGCCAGTTGCTCGCCGGATTCGGCGGTAATCTTGATGATGCTAAGCGCCGCCGGAATGCGGTCGTCGGCACGGCGCTCGGTCGGCCGCGGAACCGCGGTCGACAGGGAAAATGTCGTCGAGTCGAATGCCGCCATGTCCTCGCCAAACGTCGGCGTCGGCTTGCGGCGGATCAGGGTACCGAACATCGCTTGGTCTCCGGGCTCCCTTGTGCGCGTGACTCGGGAAACGTGGCGTTTTAGGCTCACTACGGTTAATAAGCGGTTGAAAGCGTCCTGCCGCAGTCGGGAACAGGGGCCGAGTTCGCGCTTTGCAACCGACGGAAGAAGTGGAACGCCGATGACGCGACCGCGTCTGCTACTCATCGACGACGAGCCCACGCTCGCCGCCTTCGTCGCGTCGGCCGCGCGGATGAGCGGCTTCGAGCCGATCGAGACCAACCGCGACCCCGATTTTCGTGAAGCGTTCGACGGCGAACGGCCAACGATGGTCGTGCTCGACCTCGGCATGCCGGGCATGGACGGTGTCGAGCTGCTGCGCTTTCTCGCCGAGCGCGCATTCGAGGGGCCGGTGCTGATCATCAGCGGGTTCGACCGGCGAGTGCTGGAAAGCGCTTTCCGGCTGGGCGAGGAACTTGGCCTCAAGATGAAGGGGCCGATCGAAAAGCCCGCCAGGCTCGATGAGCTTGAAGCACTACTCAAGGACAATCTGCCGAACGTTTCGGCGGGAGCCCGGGCGCCGTGATCGCGGCGTCCGATCTCGCATTGCTCGACGGATTTGAGCGTGCGCTGATCAACCATCGGCTGCACATGGTCTACCAGCCGAAGGTGAGCCTGTCCGACGGTTCGCTGAAGCGGGTCGAGGCGCTGGTACGCTGGGACGACCCCAAGCTTGGCCCGGTCGAGCCGTCGCGTTTCGTGCCCCTCGCCGAGCGTCACGGGCTGATCGACGAATTGACCAATTGGGGGCTGACCACCTCGCTTCGCCAATGGCTCGAATGGCAGGCGGCCGGGCTCGATCCGTCGATCGCGTTCAATATTTCCGCGCTCTCGCTACAGCACCTCGATTTTCCCGACCTGGTCGAGCGCATGTGCCGATCGCTCGAAGTGCCGCCCGACCGGCTGGTGCTTGAGCTGACCGAGGGCGCAACCCAGCCCCTGGTCAAGCTGATGGACACGCTGACCCGCTTCCGGATCAAGGGCATCGGCCTCGCGCTCGATGACTTCGGGGTCGGCTATTCGACGTTGATGCAATTGAAGCAGCTGCCGTTCACCGAGATCAAGATCGACCGCTTCTTCGTCAAGGACCTGGCAGAGTCGAACGACAGCCGGGTGATCGTCGAGGCGATCGTCGCCCTTGCCCATGGCCTTGGCCTGTCGGTGACCGCGGAGGGGGTCGAAACCGAGGCGCAATTGCACTTCCTGATGCAGTCCGGCTGCGACGTGGCGCAGGGTTTTCTGATCGGAACGCCGCTCGCGCCCGACCTGCTGGAGCCGTGGTGCGACGAATGGGCCGGGCGCTGGATCGAATATCAGGACTCATCGTCGAGATCGAACCGAACGCCCTGGGCAAGCGGCAAGTCGGTCCCGTAATTGATCGTGTTGGTCGAGCGCCGCATGTAGGCGCGCCAGCTGTCCGAACCGCTCTCGCGCCCCCCGCCGGTCTCCTTTTCTCCGCCGAATGCGCCGCCGATCTCGGCTCCCGACGGTCCGATGTTGACGTTGGCGATTCCGCAGTCGGAACCGGCCGCCGAAATGAACCGCTCGGCCTCGCGCAAGTCGGTGGTGAAGATCGCACTGCTCAGCCCCTGCGTCACACTATTGTTGAGCGCGATCGCCTCGTCGAGGTCGCGGTAGCGAAGGACGTAAAGCAGGGGCGCGAACGTCTCCTCAAGAACCCGGCCCAGCTGCGCGTCGACCTCGACCAGCGACGGCCGGACGTAGATCCCGCCCGGCAAGGCGGCGACTTCCTCGGCTTCGGGATGGACCCGGCGAAGCGCATCGAAGGCGGCGCGGTCGATCAACGGGCCGACCAGAACCTCGTCGCGGCGCGGGTCGCCGACCGCGATTCTGGCGAACAAGGCGCGGACCCGATCGACCAAGGTGTCGGCGATCGATTCATGGACGATCAGCCGGCGAAGCGTGGTGCATCGCTGGCCCGCGGTGCCGGCGGCACTGAACAGGATTGCGCGCACGGCAAGGTCGAGGTCGGCGCTGGGCGCAACGACCAGCGCATTGTTGCCGCCCAGTTCGAGCAATGACCGGCCGAAACGCGCGGCGACGCGTGGGCCGAGCTCGCGGCCCATGCGGGTCGAGCCGGTCGCCGACACCAGCGCAATCCGCGCGTTGTCTGCCAAGGCGGCGCCGGTTTCGCGGCCGCCCTGGACGAGTTGCAGCAGGCCCTCGGGCGCGTCGCCGAAGCGTTTCAGCGCGCGGTTGGCGATGGCCGTCACCGCTTCGGCCGAAAGCGGGGTCTTCTCGCTCGGCTTCCATATGACCGGGTTGCCGCACACCAAGGCGAGCGCGGCATTCCACGCCCACACCGCAACCGGGAAGTTGAAGGCGGTCACGACCGCCACCGGCCCGAGCGGATGCCATTGCTCGATCATTCGGTGGTCGGGCCGCTCGCTGGCGATGGTCAGGCCGTACAGCTGGCGCGAGAGGCCGACGGCAAAATCGCAGATGTCGATCATCTCCTGGACCTCGCCGAGGCCTTCTGAGACGATCTTGCCGGCTTCGAGGGTTACGAGGCGGGCCAGCGGCGCCTTGGCCGCGCGAAGCTCCTCGCCGAGCAATCGCACCAGCTCGCCGCGGCGGGGCGCCGGAACTGCGCGCCACTCAAGGAATGCGGTGGCGGCCAACTCGCCCGCACGTGACGGATCACCCTCGCTGACTTTGCCGATGACGGCGCCGTCTATCGGCGAGCGGCTTTCGAGCGTGCCTTCCCGCGCGTCGACGCCGAGCTCGGCAAGGATCGACCGTGTTTCCTCGGCCGGGCTCAGCATGACAGATCTTTTGCTTTGGCCATTGCCGCGACTCCGGCGTCGATCGTCTCGTCCTTCTTGGCGAAGCAGAGACGGACGAGGTGCTTTGGCTCGCCCGTTTCCGCGAAGGTCGAGATAGGCACAACCGCGACGCCCGCTTGCTCGACCGCAAGGCTGGCAAAAGCCTCGTCGTCGATGGCGATCCCCGAGGCGGCGAGATCGACGATCAGGAAATAAGTCGCGGCGCTGGGAAGGACCGCAAACCCGGCGTCGGTGAGTTGCGCCATCATTCGGTCCCGGGCGCGGGCGAAACGCTGGCGCATTGGCGCGAGCCAGGCATCGCCCTCGGCCAATCCGAAGGCGCAGGCGACCTGGAGGTTGGGCGCGCTGGCGAAGGTCAGAAACTGGTGGGCCTTGGCGGCAAACACTGAGAGCTCGGGCGCGGCAGCGATCCAGCCGATCTTCCACCCGGTCAACGAGAAGATCTTGCCGGCCGAGCCGCATTTGATCGTCCGCTCGGCCATGCCCGGCATGGTGGCGAGCGGGACGAACGTTTGGCCGTCCATCAGCAGATGCTCCCACACCTCGTCGGCGATGACGATAAGGTCGCGCGCTACGGCGACGGCAGCCACCGCCCCGAGCTCGTCGCGGTCGAACAATCGGCCGGTCGGATTGTGGGGATTGTTGAAGACGATCGCGCGGGTCTTCGCGGTGACGGCGGCTTCCAGCGCGGACCGGTCGATTCGCCAGCCCGGTGGCTCCAATGCCAACTCGACGACGGTGCCGCCGGCGCGGCGAATCAGTGGCGCATACGCATCATAGGCCGGAGTCATGACGATGACTTCGTCGCCGGGCTCGACGACCGCAAAAATCGCCGCCGCCAGCGCCTCGGTCGCGCCGGAGGTCACGCAGATGCCGTCGGCGCCGACATCCCAGCCGTGGTGGCGCGCATAATGGGCCGCGACCGCCTCGCGCAGTGCCGGCAGGCCGCGCGACGGGGCGTACTGGTTGGAGCCTTCCTTGAGCGCACGCGCGGCGGCGTCGAGAATCTCCTCGGGCCAGCCGAAATCGGGGAAGCCTTGGCCAAGGTTGACCGCGCCGTGCGCCGCGGCGGCAAGGCTCATGCGCTCGAACACGCTGGTCGGCATCGTCTTGTAGAGCGGGTGCATCGCCGCGAGGGCTAAGCCCGCCGCCGGTGGCGCGCAAGGCGGGGCTGGCTTAAGCTTCGCCAATGACCGCTTCCGCGCCCGGCCCGCTCGACGGAATCCGCATTCTCGAATTCGCCGGGATCGGGCCGCTGCCGCATTGCGCGATGTTGCTCGCCGACATGGGCGCGGAGGTCGTGACGATCGAACGGCCGGGCGGGCGCATCCAGCCGCCGAACGTGGCGCTCGATCGCGGACGCCACCGGTTGACGCTCGATCTTTCAGTGGCCGGCGATGTCGTCGTCGCGCGCGACGCGGCGGCACGGGCCGA
>DASTDT010000005.1:0-14044 GCA_035710225.1 Sphingomicrobium sp. | reverse complement strand
GCCTTCACCATGGCGTTCTGGCGCGACACGGTCGTGGACGGATCGGTGCTGGCCAAGTGGAACAGCGCGCTTGGGCGGCGCAGCGCAAAGGCGCGGCTGGCGCACCTGCTGTGCGAAATGGGCATCCGCTTCGAGACCGTCGGCCTGGGCAAGGGCGACGAGTTCGATTTCCCGATCACCCAATCGCAATTGGCGGACGTGCTGGGCGTGACCGCGGTCCATCTCAACCGCACGATCCAGGCGCTTCGAATGGACGGCCTGCTGGTGACGCGCGGTTCACTGTACCACCTGCCCGACCCCGGGCGGCTTCGCCGGCTGGCGCAGTTCGATCCGTCCTATCTGCTGCTCGGCCGCGACGGGGCGCCCGACTAGTCAGGCGTCGACCACCAATTCCTCGGGATGGGCGGTGAACTGGCGGACGATGAACGCGATGATTGCGCCGATGACGAAGCCGAGCGTGGCCCCGGCGCTGGCCAGCATCAGCCATTCGACCACGGCGTTGCCGTCAGCCACCCCCTCGATCCAATGATGGATCATCGCCGGGAAAGGCGTGACGTGAAGCTCCTCGAAGCCGTGGAGAAGGATGCCGCCGCCGACCCACAGCATCGCCGCAATGCCCAGCGTCGACAGGAAGGTCAGCAGCTTGGGCACCGCCCGGACGAGGCCGCGGCCGACCTTCCGCGCCGAAGGCGAAGGCCGCTCGGCGAGATGCAGGCCGATGTCGTCGAGCTTCACGATCACTGCCACCGCGCCATAGACGCCGACCGTGACGGCGATGGCGACCAGCGCCAGTGCCACCGCGCGCGGCCAGAAATTGGGGATGTCGATGGCGGCCAATGAAATGGCCATGATCTCGGCCGACAGGATGAAGTCGGTGCGGATCGCACCCGACACCTGCTTCTTCTCGAGCTCGGCGGCATCGCCGGTGATGATCTCCCGAGCATGTTCGTGATGCTCGTGGCGGATTGCCTCGATGATCTTCTCGCTCGCCTCGAACGCCAGATAGGCGCCGCCGACCATCAGCACGGGCGTGATCAGGAATGGCGCGAATTCGCTGAGCAGGAGCGCACCGGGCAGCAGGAACAGCAGCTTGTTGCGAAGGCTTCCGACCGCGATCTTGCCGATGATCGGAAGCTCGCGGTCGGGTGTCAGGCCGTGGACGAAGCGCGGCGTGACGGCGGTATCGTCGATGACCACGCCGGCAGCCTTGACCCCGGCGCGCCCGGCGGCGGCGGTGATATCGTCGACCGAGGCCGAAGCGAGCTTGGCGATCATCGCCACGTCGTCGAGGAGGGCGAAGAGTCCGGAAGGCATGAAATCCCCTGTTGCGTGGCGCTTGCCTGCTAGCGGTCAGCGGAGCGCCCGCCAAGCCTTGCCCTGTAACGCGCTTTCTTGCAGGTGCGTTGCCATGCTGGGACTGGATTTCATCAAGGCCAACCGGGCGGCGGTCGAGGCCGCGATCCGCGACAAGGGCGTGGCGCTCGACCTGGACGCCTTGCTTGCGGTCGAAGGCGAGACCCGCGCGCTGAAAACCGAGATCGACCGGCTGAGGACCGAGCGCAACGCCATCAGCGCCCGCTTCAAGGATTCAGCGCCGGACGAGAAAGCGGCGCTCGGCGCACAGGCCAAGGCGGCCGGCGCGAGGGCCGGCGAGATCGAGACTGAGCTTTCCGCGAAGAGCGATTCGCTGCGGCAGATGATGCTCAAGCTGCCGCAAATCCCCTTTGCCGGGGCGCCGGTCGGGCCGGACGAGAGCTTCAACACGGTGGTCCGTACCGAGGGAACGCCGCCCCAGTTCGACTTCACGCCGCTCGACCATGTCGCGCTTATCGAGAAGAACGACTGGGCGGAATTGAGCCGGATCGTGCAGGTGTCGGGCAGCCGCACCTATTGCCTCAAGGGGCGGCTGGCGCTGCTCGAGACCAAGCTGATGGGCTGGGCGCTCGACCGGATCGCGGCGGCGGGATTCACGCCGATCACGGTTCCGGCAATCGCGCGCGAACAGGCGTTCCTCAACCAGGGCCAGTTTCCCGGCCATGTCGAAGAAACCTACGCGCTGCCCAATGACGATGCCTATCTGGCCGGAACGGCGGAGGTGGCGCTGACCAGCCTTCATTCGGGCGAGATTGTCGACGGCGCCAAGCTGCCGATCCTCTACGCCGGTTTTTCGCCCTGCTTCCGCCGCGAGGCGGGCAGCGCGGGCAAGGACGTGCGTGGGCTGCTGAGGGTCCACCAGTTCCTCAAGGTCGAGCAATGGGTGATGTGCGAGGCCGACGAGGAGGTCAGCGCCACGTGGCACGCGCGGCTGCTCGAGCTGGCCGAGAGCCTGCTGGGCGCCCTCGAGATCCCCTATCAGGTGATCGAGACGTCGACCGGCGACATGGGGCTCGGCAAATATCGCATGAACGACATCGAGAGCTGGGTTCCAAGCCTCGGCAAGTACCGCGAGACCCACAGCTGCTCGACCCTTCACGACTGGCAGGCGCGGCGGGCCAATCTTCGCTACCGCGACGCCGACGGCAAGGTGCGGTTCGCGCACACCCTCAACAACACCGCGCTGGCGAGCCCGCGGATCCTGGTTCCGCTGCTCGAGAACCACCAGACCGCCGACGGCCGCGTTCGGCTTCCGGCGGCATTGCGCGAGCTGATGGGTGGGGACGGGTATCTCTAAGCGTGACGAAGCCCCGCCTCCCGGCTGGATGCGGCTGGCCGAGGCCGCCTACCTCGTCCCGCGCGCGGTCTATGGCCTTGGCCACCTCGGCCCGCGCGGGCCGGAGGACGGCGAGCCGGCGCTGGTCATCCCCGGTTTCATCGCCAACGACCGAACGACGATGGAGCTTCGCCGCGCGCTGGGGGCGGGCGGCTGGCGTGTTCACCCGTGGGCGAGCGGGTGGAATCTGGGCGCCCGGGCGGACACGGTCGAGCAGCTGAAGGCGCGGCTCGATGCGATCGATCCCAAGCGTCCGATCCTGCTGGTCGGCTGGAGCCTGGGCGGGGTGTTCGCGCGGGCGCTGGCCCTGGCCCATCCGACGAGGGTACGGGCGGTGGTGACGTTGGGCAGCCCGTTCAGCGGCGACCCGCATTCGAACAACGTATGGAAATTGTACGAGTTGATCGCCGGCCACAAGGTCGACGACCCGCCGATCGCGCGCGACACGTCCAAGCCGCCGGTGCCGACGCTGGCGATCTGGTCGCCCAACGACGGCATCGTCAGCCCGCGTTCGGCACGCGGCCTCAGGCACGAAAGCGACAAGGTCGTCGCCCTCAAATGCAGCCACATGGCGTTCGGCGTGTCGCGGCGCACCGCCAGCCAGGTGGTGCAGGAAATCGACACTTTCCTGAAAGATGTGGCGGCATAGCCGCATTTTCTTGTTTCGTCGCAGGAATGAACCCATTTTAGAAGCGTGAAGTGGGAGAAGCCCCCCAAGGCCCGCCCAACGGCGGAGCTGATCGACCCGGACACGCTGGCGCCGCCGGACTGGCAGTCGTGGAGCGAGGTGGCGTGGCACCTGCCGCGGATGCTAGCCGGGCTCGGCCATCTTGGGCCGCGCGGGCCGGAGGACGGGCCGCCGGCGCTGGTCATTCCCGGATTCCTCGCCAACGATCGTTCGACGATGGACCTGAGGCGCGCGCTGGCGCTTGGCGGATGGCGCGCGCACCCGTGGCTGCTCGGCATCAACCGCGGCGCCAAGGCCGAGACGATGGACCAATTGGCCGGCCGGCTCGAGGCAATCTGGGACGGGCGCAAGGTGCTGCTGGTCGGCTGGAGCCTGGGCGGGATGTTCGCCCGCGAGCTGGCGTGGCGGGTGCCGGACAGGATTCGCGCGGTGGTGACGCTGGGCTCGCCGTTTTCCGGCGACTACAAGACCAACACCAACATCCGCGAGTTTTACGAACGGATCGCCGGCCATGACGTCAACGAGCCGCCGTTCGAGCGGCACGTCGGCAAACCGCCGGTGCCGATGCTGGCGTTCTGGTCGCGGCTGGATGGGATCGTCGCTCCGGCGGCCGCGCGCGGCGCCGAGGGCGAAGTCGACCGGGCAGTCGAGGTCGCGTGCCGCCACGCCGGCTTTGCGGTCGACCGGGCGGCGATGAGCCGCATCGTGCGCGAAATCCGCGCCTTCCTGACGGAGATCGAGGGCAAAAGCCCGGTGTGATCCGCCTTCCCGCTTGACTCGGAACGGTGAGTCGCGGGACAAGAACAAATATAGAACAAAAACGTTCGAGTCGTGTGGCAGCTGAGCTTAAACTCATCGCCGGCGGCAGTGATCCTGCGCCCTCTCCCGGCGCGCCGGATCGCTTGCGCCTGGGCCGAGAAGCGCCGGGTCTTTCCGAGTCCGGCGCACCCCTTGTCCTGCCCGGCACGCCTCTTGTCTTGCCCGGCACGGGTGTCGCGACGCTGGCCGAGCTGTTTGCCGGATCGCCCCGCGACGGCGGGTGGACGGGATTCCTGCTTGCCCAGCTGCCGGCCGGTCGGCCGTGGCTGTGGGTCCAGGAGCGGATGGCGATGCTTGAGGCCGGTCGGCTTTACCCGCCCGGGCTCGGGACCGGAGCGGGCGAGCTTATCCATGTTGCCGCGCGCGACGCCCGCCAGGCGCTGTGGGCGATGGAGGAGGGCCTGAGATGCACGCAATTGGGCGCCGTCATCGGCGAGCTCTACGGCGATCCCAAAGCGCTGGATTTCACCGCGACGCGGCGGCTTGCGGTCGCCGCCGAGCGGCATGGCGTGGCCGCTTATCTGATTCGGCTCGGCGGCCACGCCAACCTTTCGGGAGCGAGGGCCCGCTGGCGGGTGACGAGCGCGCCAAGCCCCGCCAATTCGCTCAATGCCAAGGCGCCGGGGCAAGCGACGTGGGATGCCGAGCTGTTCCGGACTCGCTCCGGCCGGCCGGGTCGGTGGATCGTCAGCCATGAGCCGGGTGCCGGAGCAAAGGCTGGTTTCCATCTGGTTGCCGGCGCTGGCGATCGAGCGATGGACCCGGATTACCGGGCCGCAAGCTGACGCCTGCCCCGAACAAAGACGCGTCGCGCTGACAGTCGAAGTCCAGCACGGCCAGCGCATTCATGCGGTCACCGCCGCCGCCGCCCTGGCCGGGGCGCGGGCAGGAATGCGGCTGACCGATGCGCGGGCGCTCGACCCCGGCCTGATCGCGGTGCCGGCGGACATCGACGGCGACTTGGCGCTGGTCCGGCGGCTGGCGCGATGGGCAAGCCGCTGGTCGCCGGCAGTCGAAATCGAAGATGGCGGACTGAAGCTGGATTTGACCGGCGGCGCGCATCTGTTCGGCGGCGAGCAGCGGCTGCTGGCCGACATTCTCGCCCGCTTCGCCACGCTCGGGCTGACGGCGCGCGCCGCCATCGCTCCGACCGCGCGCGCCGCCTGGGCGCTGGCGAGGTTCGGGGGCGAGGCGGCAATCGTCGTGCCCCGGATCCGCACGGCGGCGATGCTGGCGCCGCTGCCGGTCGCCGCCCTGGGCCTGCCGGGGCACGTCACCCGCGTGCTCGAGCGGCTCGGCTTGAAGACCATCGGCGCGCTCGCCGGGATCGAGCGGCGAAGCCTGGCGCGGCGCTTTCGCGAGGCCGACAATCCACTGGACGCGCTCGACCGCGCATTGGGGCGCACGGCCGACCCGCTGAGCCCGCTTGCCGAGCGATCGAGCCCGCGCGTTCTGCTGCGCCTTGCCGAGCCGGTCGCCGACCCCGCCGCCGCCCCGCAATCGCTGGGACTGATGGTGCCGGAGCTGGTTCGCCAGCTCGAGCAGCGGCGGCTTGGCGCGCGCCGGCTGGTGCTTGCCGGCTATCGGGTCGACGGCGAGGTAGGGATCGCGGTCGCGGCCTGTGCGCTGCCGAGCCGCGAGCCGAAGCATCTTGAGCGACTGCTGGCCGACAAGGCGGCGGGGCTAGACCCCGGCTTCGGCTTCGACGGCTTCGTCCTCGAGGCCGACTGGTGCGAGCCGCTCGATCCCGTTCAGGACGGCCTCGCCGGCGGCCCGCCCGACGCGGTGGCGGTGGCCCGGCTGGTCGACCGGCTGGTCAGCAAGCTGGGGCCGGACAAGGTGCGGCGGCCGGCGGCGCGGGCGAGCCATGTGCCCGAGCGGGCAGTCCAATGGATCCCGTCGACCGCTTCGGGTGCCCCAGCCCCTGTCGCGGTCGAGCGAAGGAGCAGGCCCGAGCGCCTGCTCGACCGGCCCGAGGCGATCGAGGTGATCTATGCCACCCCGGCCGGCCTGCCGCGGCGGTTCGTGTGGCGGCGTGCGGTTCACGACGTGGTCCGCGCCGAGGGGCCGGAGCGGATCGCGCCCGAATGGTGGCGCGAGCGCTCGACCGCGCGCCTGCGCGATTACTACCGGGTCGAGGACGATGGGGGCCGCCGTTACTGGATTTACCGCGAAGGGCTTCACGGCGACGGCCGCGGCGGCGATCCGGTGTGGTACCTGCACGGCCTGTTCGGATGACCATCCGAACCACCCCTAAGGCGCTCGGCTGATGCCCGAATATACCGGCTTCGCGCGAAAGAAGTTGCAGATCGGGGACGGCGAGGATCTTGCGCCGATCCCGCCGGCGCCGTTCGTCGAGCTTGGAGTTGGGTCGCCCTTCTCGTTCCTTCGCGGCGCGTCGGACGCCATCGAGCTGGTGCTGGCGGCGCACGCGCACGGCATGGATTCGATCGGAATCGCCGACCGCGACACGCTGGCCGGGGTGGTGCGGATGCACAGCGCCGCCAAGGGCGCGGGATTGCGGCCGCTGATCGGCTGCCGGCTGGTGCCGGTGGATTCGCCGCAACTGCTCGCCTACCCCCTCGACCGCGACGGCTACGGGCGATTGTCGCGGCTGCTGAGCCTGGGCAAGATGCGCTGCGGCAAGGGCGAGTGCGACCTGTCGCTGGCCGAGATCGCAAGCCATGGGACAAGCATCGCCTTCATCGCCATGCCGGGCGCCGACCTCGAGGCGTTCGCGGTCGCGCTGCCGGCATTGGCCGAGGCGCTGCCGGGGATGCGCCACGTCGGCGCATCCTATGCGTATCGCGGCGACGACCTAGCGCGGATCGAGCGACTCGACCGGCTGGCGCGGCGCCACGGGCTTTCCATCCTCGCCACCAACGACGTGCTCTATCACGCGCCCGAGCGGCGGCCGCTTCAGGACGTGATGAGCTGCATCCGCGAAAAGGTGACGATCGCCGAGGCCGGTTTTTTGCTGGAGCCCAATTCCGAGCGGCACCTAAAATCGCCCGGCGAGATGATCCGGCTGTTCGAGCGCTGGCCGAATGCGATTTCGGCGACCCGCGAATTCGCCGACGCCATCCGTTTCTCGCTCGACGAGCTGCGCTACGAATATCCGCAGGAGACGGTGCCGGAAGGGCGAAGCCCGCGGGCGCACCTCGAGCATCTGACGTGGGAAGGCGCGGCAGGACGCTATCCGGACGGGGTTCCGGACAAGGTCGCGGGACAGCTGCGCCACGAGCTCAAGCTGATCGAGAAACTCGACTTCGCGCGCTACTTCCTGACCGTCCACGACATCGTCGCTTATGCGCGAAGCCTCGACCCGCCGATCCTGTGCCAGGGGCGCGGAAGCGCGGCCAACAGCGCGGTCTGCTACGTGCTCGGGATCACCGCCGTCGACCCGTCGGTCAACGAATTGCTGTTCGAGCGCTTCATCAGCGAGGAGCGCAAGGAGCCGCCCGACATCGACGTCGACTTCGAGCATGAGCGGCGCGAGGAGGTGATCCAGCACATCTACGCCAAATACGGCCGCGAACGCGCCGGGATCGCCGCCACCGTCATCCATTACCGTCCGCGCAGCGCGGTTCGCGAGGTCGGCAAGGTGATGGGGCTCAGCGAGGACGTGTGCGGGGCGATCGCCGCGACCCATTGGGGCAGCATGGAGGAAGGAACGGCCGAGGAGCGGGTCGGCGAGGCCGGGCTCGACATGAGCGACCCGCATTTGAAGCGGACGATCGCGCTTGCCGGCCAGCTGATCGGAATGCCGCGCCATTTGTCGCAGCATGTCGGCGGCTTCGTCCTCACCCAGCGGCCGCTCATCGAGACGGTGCCGGTCGGCAATGGGGCGATGGCCGACCGCACCTTCATCGAATGGGACAAGGACGACATCGAGGAGCTTGGAATCCTCAAGATCGACGTGCTCGCGCTGGGCATGCTGACCTGCTGCCGAAAAGCGTTCGACCTCATCGCGCAGCATCATGGCGAGCGGCTGGAGCTGGCGACGGTGCCGCGCGAGGTTAGCCAAGTCTACGACATGCTGTGCGCGGGCGATTCGCTGGGCGTCTTCCAAGTCGAGAGCCGGGCGCAGATGAACATGCTTCCGAGATTGAGGCCGCGCTGCTTCTACGACCTGGTGATCGAGGTCGCGATCGTCCGGCCGGGACCGATCCAGGGCGACATGGTCCATCCCTATCTGAAGCGCCGCCAGGGCAAGGAGCCGGTGTGCTTCCCCTGCCCCGACCCGGCCCACGGCCCGCCCGACGAACTGGAGCGAATCCTCAGTCGCACCCTGGGGGTGCCGGTGTTCCAGGAGCAGGCGATGAAGATCGCACTGGACGCCGCCCGCTTCACGCCGGCCGAGGCCAACCAGCTGAGGAAGGCGATGGCGACCTTCCGAAGCCGGGGCACGATCGACCTGTTGCAGGACAAGATGGTCGAGCGGATGGTGGAGCGCGGCTACGACCGCGACTTCGCGACCCGCTGCTTCAACCAGATCCGCGGCTTCGGCGAATACGGCTTCCCCGAAAGCCACGCGGCCAGTTTCGCGCACCTCGTCTACGTCAGCAGCTGGATCAAGTGGCGCTATCCCGCGGCGTTCGCGGCGGCGCTGCTCAACTCGCAGCCGATGGGATTTTACGCCCCCGCGCAGATCGTCCGCGATGCGCAGGAACATGGCGTCGAAGTGCGCGCCGTGGACGTCAATCATTCGGACTGGGATTGCGGGCTGGAAGCGGGAGCGCTGCGGCTTGGCCTGCGCCAGGTGGAGGGGCTGCGGCTCGACGATGCCACCCGGCTGGTCGCGGCGCGCGGCGACGTCCCATACGCCAGCGTCGAGGATGTCCGCCGTCGCGCCGGGATCGGGGTCGCCGCGATCCAGCGGCTGGCCGAGGCCGACGCCTTCCGTTCGATCAACCTCGATCGCCGGCAGGCGCTGTGGGATTCGCGGGCGTTGAAAGCCGCCCCCGACCTGCCCCTGTTCCGCGCCGCCGAGGAGGCCGACGAAGGCCGGGAGCCCGCGCCCGTCCGCCTGCCCGAGATGCCGCTCAGCGAACATGTCGTCAGCGACTATCAGACTGTTCGGCTGAGCCTGAAGGCGCACCCGATGAGCTTCCTTCGGGCACATTATGCCGGGCGCGGCTTCGTCACCGCCGCCGAGCTGAGGTCGATGCGCTACGGGCGGCGGGTGAGCCTGGCCGGACTGGTGCTGATCCGTCAGCGCCCGGGCAGCGCCAAGGGGGTGTGCTTCATCACATTGGAGGACGAGACCGGGATCGCCAATCTCGTCGTCTGGCCCGACCGCTTCGCGGCCCAGCGCGCAATCGTGATGGGCGCCCGGCTGATGGTCGTCCACGGCCTCGTGCAGCATGACGAGGCGGTGGTCCATATCGTCGCCAGCAAGCTGGAGGACGATACGGCCATGCTCCGCCACCTGAGCGAGGACGCCATGCCCTCTACGCTAAGCAACGGCGACGGCGGCGGGGCGCAGGCCGCAACGCGGCAAACGATGGCCCATCCCCGCGACGTCCGCTGCATTCCCAAAAGCCGCGACTTCCACTGATTTTGCGGAATCGGCCGACTTGAGTCATGGTCGAGGCCATGGCGTCCCTCGTCCTGTTCCTGCTGTCCAGCCTGTTCGCCGATTCGACGCCCGAAGGGCGATGGACCAACCCCCAGGGCAGCGTCACCGTCGTCATCTCGGCTTGCGGCGAGGCGTGGTGCGGAACGGTGGTGGAAGCATCCGCAAAGGCCAAGGCCGATGCCGCCAGGGGCGGCACCGCGAACCTCGTCGGCACCCAGCTGATGAGCGGCTTCACCGCCGCCGGCGAGGGCAAATGGAAAGGCCGCCTGTTCGTCCCCGACATCAATTTCCGAGCCCGGGCGGAGCTCAGGATGATCGATCAGGACCGATTGTCGGTGCGCGGCTGCATGGCGGGCAAGCTGCTGTGCAAGTCCCAGACCTGGACCCGCCCCGACTAGGACCCGCGCTAGGGAACCTCGGCGATCTCGCCCGCCAGCACCGCCGACTGGAGCGCCGCCATCTCATCGGCCCAATAGCGGTCGGCCTCGAGATGGGGCGAGATGGCGCGGACCCGAGCATGGAGCGACTGAAGCTGCGCGGAGGTCTTGAGCGGGGCGTGATAGTCAACGCCCTGGGCAGCGGCGATCAGCTCCACCGCGACGATTCCGGCGGCGTTGCGGGCGACCTGGACCGCCTTTCGCGCGGCGATCGGCGCCATCGACACATGGTCCTCCTGGCCGGCGCTCGTCGGGATCGAATCGACCGAGGCCGGAAAGGCCAGGCTCTTGTTCTCGCTGACCAGCGCGGCGGCGGTGACCTGCGGGATCATCAACCCCGAATTGACCCCGCCATCGTCGGTCAGGAAGGCGGGCAGCCCGCTCATCTTGGGATCGACCAGCACGCTGGTGCGGCGTTCGGAAAGGGAGCCGACCTCGCACAGCGCCATAGTGATGATGTCGGCGGCGAAGGCGACCGGCTGGGCGTGGAAATTCCCGCCCGAGATGGCGCTGTCGTCGTCGAACAGGATCGGGTTGTCAGTCACCGCGGCGGCCTCGATGGCGAGCGTGCGCGCCGACTGGTCGATGAGGTCGAGGCAGGCGCCCATGACCTGCGGCTGGCAGCGGAAGCTGTAGGGATCCTGGACCCGCCCGCAGCGGTGATGCGAGGCGACGATCGGCGAGCCGTCGAGCAGGCCGCGGATGGCGGCGGCGATGCGGACCTGGCCGGGCTGGCCGCGAACCTCGCTGAGGCGCGGATCGAACGGCTTGATCGAGCCTTTCAACGCATCGACCGACAGCGCGCCGGCGTGAACCGCGGCCCACAGCACCCGCTGCCCGAGGAACAAGGCGTCGAGCGCAATTGCGGTCGAGGCCTGAGTGCCGTTGATCAGCGCGAGGCCCTCCTTCGGCCCGAGTTCGAGCGGGGCGAGGCCGATGCGGGCGAGAGCGTCGCCGGCGGGAAGGACATCGCCGGCAAGGTCGATCCGGCCGTACCCCATCAGCGCAGCGATGAGGTGCGCGAGCGGGGCAAGGTCTCCGGACGCGCCGACGCTGCCCTGGCTTGGAACGACCGGCATGGCGTCGCGGTCGAGCAGTGCCTGGAGCGCGTCGATCACCACCGGGCGGACTCCGGAGAAACCGCGTCCGAGGCCGAGCAGCTTGAGCACGATCATCAGGCGGACGACGTGGCGGTCGAGCGGCTCGCCAAGTCCGCAACTGTGGCTGAGGATGAGGTTGCGCTGAAGCTCGGCGAGGCGGTCGACCGGGATGCGGCTGTTGGCGAGCAGGCCGAAGCCGGTGTTGATCCCGTAGACGGTTTCGCCCGACTCAACGATGCGCTCGACTGCCGCGGCCGAGGCCGCGATTCGCGCCCGGCTGGCGTCGTCAAGCCGGGCTGGGGCGCCGGCCCACAAACGGCGAAGCGTGGCGAGGTCGATGGCAGTCGGATCGAGAGTCAGCATGGTCCGGCATGTGGCAGATTAGGCTACGTCCGGCCAGTCACGCCATTCGGCCCGGCGCGCCGGCCCAGGGCCGTCGGCGCCATTGGCGGACAAGGATCAGGCGCCAGGAGAATTGCACCAGCGCATAGCCGAGCGCAGCGGTCAGCACCGCGAGGATCGCCAGGCCGAGCAGGGTCGGAAGCGAAGCGCCGGCAATCAGCGAGGCAGTCGACGCGTCCTCGCCCACCTGCGGAGCCACGGCGGCGCCGCCGATCAACAAGCTACCAAGCTTGTAGGCGGCATAGTAAATCGCCGGAAACGTCAGCGGATTGCTAAGCAGCGTGGCGGCTGCCGCGACCAGCAAATTGCCTCGCGCAAGGCCGGCGAACAAAGCGGCCAAGAGGATTTGCGCAACGGGCAAGAGGAACGAGACGAATAGCCCGAGGGCAACGCCGCGGGCGACGCTATGCCGGTTGAAATGCCAGATCGTCGGCTCGGTCAGGCGGTGGGCGACGGGCCTTATCCAGCGAACCGCGAGCAACTTGTCGCGATCGGGGGAAACCCGCATGAACCACTTGCGCATGACCGCTTCGTCTAGTCCTGCCCGCGGATGGACAGCAAGGGGCCGGCGCTAAAGGTGCCGAAAAAGCTGCCGTCGTCGAGATAGACCGAGAACGGCGATAGCTTTTTGAAACCGTACAGGACCGGAACCGGGTGGCGCGACGGGCGCGATTCATCCGACCATGGGCAGGTCGAGACCTTGTTCGCGGGCGCAGGCGATGGCTTCATCGTAACCGGCGTCGGCGTGACGCATGACCCCGGTGGCGGGGTCGTTCCATAGAACGCGTTCGAGGCGGCGCGCGGCGTCATCCGTGCCGTCGGCGACGATCACCATTCCGCTGTGCTGCGAATAGCCCATGCCTACTCCGCCGCCGTGGTGAAGCGACACCCAGGTGGCCCCGCTGGCGGTGTTGAGAAGCGCGTTCAATAGCGGCCAGTCGCTGACCGCGTCGCTGCCGTCCTTCATCGCCTCGGTCTCGCGGTTGGGGGAGGCGACGCTGCCGCTGTCCAAATGGTCCCGGCCGATGACTAGAGGGGCCGAAACCTCGCCGTTCCTGACCATCTCATTGAAGGCCAGTCCGAGCCGGTGGCGCTGGCCGAGGCCGACCCAGCAGATCCGGGCAGGCAGGCCCTGAAAGGCGATTCGTTCGCGCGCCATGTCGAGCCAGCGGTGAAGGTGGGGATCATCGGGGATCAGTTCCTTCACGCGCGCGTCGGTGCGCTAGATGTCCTCGGGATCGCCCGACAGGGCCGCCCAGCGGAACGGGCCGATCCCGCGGCAGAACAATGGGCGGACGTAAGCGGGAACGAAGCCGGGAAAGTCGAAGGCTCGCGCGACGCCGTCGTCGAGCGCTTCCTGGCGGATGTTGTTGCCGTAATCGAAGGTGGGAATGCCCATGTCCTTGAAGGCGAGCATCGCTTCGACATGGGCCGCCATGGAATGGCGCGCGGCGGTGGCGACGGCGGCCGGGTCGCGCTCGCGCATCTCCTGCCATTTGGCGACGCTCCAGCCGGCCGGGCAATAGCCGTTGGCGGGATCGTGGGCACTGGTCTGGTCGGTGACCGCATCGGGGCGGATGCCACGCGCCACCATCTCTGGAAGGATTTCGGCGGCGTTGCCGAGCAGGCCGACGCTGGTCGGCTCCGTGGCCGCCCGGACGATCTCGAGCGCCTCGTCGATACTGGTCGCGCGACGGTCGAGGTAACGCGTCGCAAGGCGCTTCTCGATCGAGCTTTCCTGCACCTCGACGGCGATGCAGTGGGCGCCGGCCATGACCGCGGCGAGCGGCTGGGCGCCACCCATCCCGCCGAGCCCGGCGGTGAGGATCCACTTGCCGGAAAGGTCGCCCCCATAATGCTGGCGGCCCATCTCGGCGAAGGTCTCGAAGGTGCCCTGAACGATGCCTTGCGTGCCGATGTAGATCCACGAGCCGGCGGTCATCTGGCCGTACATCATCAGCCCGGCGCGATCCAATTCGTTGAACTTCTCCCAAGTCGCCCATTTCGGAACGAGGTTGGAATTGGCGATGAGCACGCGAGGCGCGTCCCTGTGGGTCGTGAAGACGCCGACCGGCTTGCCCGACTGGACCAGCAGGGTCTGGTCCTCGTCCAAGCGTTCCAGGGTCTCGACGATCTTGTCGTAACAGGCCCAGTTTCGCGCGGCCCGGCCGATCCCGCCATAGACGACCAGGCTCTGCGGATCCTCGGCAACGTCATCGTCGAGATTGTTCTGGAGCATCCGAACCGCCGCCTCGGTGGGCCAATGCTTCGCCTTGATTTCGCTGCCGCGGCGGGCGCGGATGCGGC
>DASTDT010000004.1:0-7945 GCA_035710225.1 Sphingomicrobium sp. | reverse complement strand
CGCCGCGAAAGCGCCAGGTCTTCCCCATTATCCCCCATTGCGCGCCGCGGCCCGCTGGATCGCGCGGAAGCGGAGCCACAGGCCAGCACCGACGATCAGCGGAAACAGCGCGGCGGCAATCCCGTAGCGCATCCATTGGGGATCGGCGACGACGAGGGTCGCGGCGATCATTGCCGTCCCAAGCGCGACGAGGATGACCGCCAGCCGGTCGTCGCTCCGCTCGACCGGTTCTCCGAGCTGGGCGAGCAGCGGCCCGGCGCTGGCCGGATCGCGGTCGATGACCCGCCGGGCGGTCTTGTGCTGGACCACGGTGACGCCGAAGCGGACAATCTGGATGAAGGCCACGAGGAAGAACAGGCCCGCGGACACACCAACGATCATTTCGGTAATCGGCATTGTCGAAACTCCTTTTCTTGATGGAGCTTAGACGGAGCGGGACGCGCATCTGGATGACGCGCGGCAAAAATTTTCTAGTTCTTGATCTTCCAGCCGCTCCTCAGCAACGCCAGGCACACTCCAAGCAGCACGAGGTTGATGACGGCGAGCAGCGCGGCGCCGGCCAGAAGCGGCGAATCGGCGACGCCGAGGAAGCCGTGGCGGAAGCCCGAGATGACGTAGAAGAACGGGTTGGCGTGGCTTACCGCCTGGAACGTCGGCGAAAGCGCATCGACCGAATAGAAGGTGCCGGACAGCAGAGACAGCGGCGCGACGATGAAGTTGCTGACCGCTGCGGCATGATCGAACTTGTCGGCCCAGATCGAGGTGATCAGCCCGAGAAAGGCCAGCATCAGCGACCCGGCGAGGCCGAAATAGATGAGGGTCAGCGGCTCGCGGGGGATAACGCTAACGCCCGGCCATGCGAGCATCACCAGCCACACGGCAAAGCCTACCAGCAACGCCCGGCTGACCGCCGCCCCGACCAGTCCAGCAACCAGCTCCCCAGGCGACAGCGGCGGCATGACGTAATCGACGATCGTCCCCTGCATCTTGCCGACGAGGAGCGAGAAGCTGGCGTTGGCGAAGCTGTTCTGGAGCATCGCCATGACGATCAGGCCGGGGGCGAGGAAGTCGGCGAAGGGGACGCCCATTACCGTCCTGCCTTCGCGGCCCAGGGCGACGGTAAAAATGATGAGATAGAGCAGCGTCGTGATCGCGGGCGCCCACACCGTCTGCATCTGCACCTTGAAGAAGCGCCGCACCTCCTTGATATAGAGGGTCTTGAGGCCGCCCCAGTTCACCCCGCTCAGGATCAGCTCTCCCGGCCCGGCACGGAGCCGCGGGACCGCCTGATCGTTGGGTTTCGGGTCGTTGGGGGTCTGGCCGTCCATTGGCCAATCGCCTATCGGCCTGGGCGAGAGCGAGCAACTCGCGACGGAGTGTTTCGAAAAAATGTCCTGGACCGAAGAACGCATCAACCGCCTCAAGTCCATGTGGACCAAGGGCTCCACCGCAAGCCAGATCGCCGACGAGCTCGGCGGGGTCAGCCGCAACGCGGTGATCGGCAAGGCCCATCGCCTGGGCCTCGAGTCGCGCCCGTCGCCGGTCAAGCCCGGTGAGGAAAAGGAAGCCAAGGCGGCCAAGCCGGCTGCGCGCAAGGCCGCGCCCAAGGCCCCCTCGCCGCAGTCCGGAGCGCAATCGCCGGATGCCTCGGCGCACGTCGACGACATCGCCCCGGGGGACGCGCCATCGGGGGCCGGCCCGCGCTTCGCGCAGCATGCGCCGGTGATGCCGCACCGGGCCTCGCAGCCGCAGCCCGATCCCGGTGTCCAGTATCGCTCCGTCGGCCCCGGCGGGTTCATCCGCCAGGGGCCCGGCGATACGCAGGCGCCGATCCCGCCCGCGCCGCCGCGGCGGCTGGTGCCGGCCAAGCCGAGCGCAGACGTCGCCGACAAGACCAGCCTCCTTGACCTCAACGATCGCATCTGCCGCTGGCCGATGGGCCACCCGGGGGAGCCCGACTTCCACTTCTGCGGCCAGCAGGCCAACCCGGGCTATCCCTATTGCGTGCAGCATTGTGGGGTCGCCTATCAGGCGCAGCTTCCGCGCCGCGACCGCCGCCCGCCGCCGCCGCTACCGTTCGGCGGCCCGCGCGTGCGCTGAGCCCTCGCAGCTCGAAAACATGAAAAAGCCCCGGCGGGACGGTCCCGCCGGGGCTTCTTTTTCACCTCGATCGATCGCTCAGGCGTCGGCGGATTCGCGCGCCTGCGCGTCGATCCGGTCGTGCTTGGGCTCGGCCCCGCCGATCGAGATCTTGCGCGGCTTCATCGCCTCGGGAATCTCGCGCACCAGCTCGATCGACAGCAGGCCGTCCCTGATGTCGGCGCCGGTCACCTGGATGTGGTCGGCAAGACCGAAGCGGCGCTCGAACGAGCGGGTCGCGATACCGCGATGGATATAGTCCGCGCCGTTCTCGTCGTTCTTCCGGCCGGTCACGACCAGCTGGTTCTGCTGGGCGGTGATGTCGACTTCTTCAGGCTTGAAGCCGGCGACCGCGAGGTCGATGCGGTACCGATTGTCGTCGACCTTGACGAGGTCGAACGGCGGATAGTTCTCACCGCCCTGGCCGGCGGCGCTGCTCTCGAGCAGGTCGAACAAGCGGTCGAAACCGATCGTCGAGCGGCGGAACGGGGCAAAATCAAATGCACTGCGCATGGTTTCAGTCCTCCTGAAAGTTGAGCAACTGGCGGGAAGGCGGCCGCAATGGGCCCGATCCGACCCGTCGCCGGCCCCTCACAGGCGACCGGCAGAGAGGAAATGGGAGGAAACTGCCGTATTTCAAGGGCGCGCCGCCAAAAAAAGCGCGATTCGCGCGCTAGATGACGGCCAGGATGCGGTTGGTAAATTCGTGCGCGTAATTGCCCTTGATCTCGACCTTGCGCTCGATCGCCTCGATGATCGGTTCCGAGAAATCGACCCCCGCCATCTCCGAGCAGCTGACCAGGTTGCCGGGTGAAAAGACGTTCACCTCCAGGATCTTGTCACCGACGATGTCGATCCCGACCAGGAACATGCCGTCGGCGATCAGCTTGGGGCGGATGATTTGCGCAACGCGCACCTCGACGTCGGTGATCTTGACCGGCTTGGCGGTTCCGCCGGCGTGGATGTTGGAGCGAATGTCGCCCTTCGCCTGCTCGCGACGAAGCGCGCAGTGCTGCTTGTCGATGCACAGCGGCTCGCCGTTCAGCATGAACAGCCGGATATCGCCGCGCTTGGCGGCATCGACATAGGCCTGGGCGATGACATAGCCGTCGCGGCTGATCGCCTCCACCATCTGGTTCATGTTCGAGGCATTCTCGGGATCGATCTTGAACACCCCACTGCCGCCCGATCCCTGCAGCGGTTTCAAGATGATCTGGCCCTTGTGCTTCTTGGCAAAGCTGCGGATGTCGTCGCTGTTGCGGGTGATGATGGTTTCGGCCCGGACCTCGGCCGGAAAGCTCTGGAAATAGAGCTTGTTGGTCGCCCGTCCCAGGCTGTCGGGATCGTTGAGCACGATCACCCCGCGCTTGACCGCCTCGCGCCCGAACAGGATTCCGCTCTCGGCCGCCCAGGGCGAGTCCTGGGCATCGAGTGAGGGGTCGTTGCGAAGCATCAGCACGTCCACCTCGCGCATGTCCATCTTGACCCGCTTGGTGTCGGCGGACTTGAGCACGTCGAAGAACAGGCGATGGTCCTTGGACTTGCCCGAGGGGACGGCGAGGACATGCGCCCACAAGCTGTCGTCGGTATCCAGCAACCAGTCGTTGGGGGTGACGTAGAGGACCTCGTGACCGCGCTGGCGCGCCTGCCAGGCGAGCATGGTCGTGGCGTAATTGGCGAACTCGCGCTCGAGGTCGTTAATGAAAAAGGCGATGCGCACGTCGGTGTTACTCCGCTTCTATCAGGAGGTTGGGGCGTGGAATGGCCCGATAGTCGGCAATCCGCTTCTGGGCTTCAGGACGGTCGAGGAATTCCGGTGTCAGGACCGCCTCGTGGACCAGCCCCTGCTCGGCTAGCTGGTCGAGGATTGGGATGTGCAGCGGCGCGATCTTCGCCCGCCAGAAAGGATCGAGCGATCCGCCGTCGGCGAGCCATTCCATCACCCGGTAGAAGCCGCGCAGGTAGATCGCATCCTTCGCCAGCCCACCGGAGCGGTAGACTCGCGTGGTAATGGTGAATGCGCGCTGCGGACGGATGTCGTAATGCTCGTGGAGTAGCCGGAAACATTCGACGAAGTCTGCCCCGGCGAGCATCGCGTGGACCGCGACGACCCGTCCGGCGATCAGGCGGATCCGCGGGTAATCGAGCCCGCCCACCGCCCATTCGGCGAACACCCCGAGGCCTTCCTGGATCTCTTCGTATCCGGCGAGCCCCGTGGCGAACAGCGACAGCCCCTGGGACGCGCCATTGTGGCCGGTCAACAGATGGACCGAGACCTCGTGGCAAAGGAGCGGGTCGACCCGCCGCTCGCTGACCCGGGCGGCGGTCGGGATCATCAGCTTGGGATAGCTCACCATCAGGCCGCCGATGTCGTCGCGAATCTCGACCACCGGCCGGAACGCCGGATCCTCGCGCGCATAGAGCGCGATCAGCTGTTTCGATCTGCGTGCGAGCTCTTCCGAATCGACCACTCGGGCGCGCGGCCGATGCGGCCGGGCAAAGCCGAGAAGCGCCTGGGCGGTAGCCAGCAGATCGTCGGACACGCTTCCGTAAAGTCGCTCCGAAAGGGATCGAAACTCGTCAGTCCCGCGCGCGCAGATGAGGTCGAGCTGGAGATGCAGCTCGCGCCGTTTCTCGATCAGCAGCCCTTCGACCAGCGGCTCGTGCAGGTGGGCCAGCTCGACCTCGTCGATGCGCTTCTGGAGCTCGACGGGATCGAAATCGAGTTCGCGATACTCCAGGTGGGGCGCCGCTTTGCCCTTTGCGGACAGGAACTCCATCATCGCATCCCGGCTGTTGGTCGGCGACACGCACAGCAGGAAGTCGAAGCTGCTGGCGATTGCGTGCAGTTCGCCGTCGGCGCGGTTGCAGGCGTGGAGCAACGACTCGCGGTCGCGATGACCGGGGATCGGGGTCGGCACGGCCAGGTCGGTCATCGCGCCAACAGGCGGCCCGCCTCGGCGGCCACATGGCCGATGAAGGCGCGCATCGCCGCCAGTTCCGAGTCGTCCGGCTGGCCTGTCCACTCGTCCATGAAGAATTTCTTGAACTCGATGGCAATGGCGCAGCCGACCGAGGGATAGCGGTCGTGAACGAAGCGGGTTTGCTCGCCCTTGCCCTGGAACGCGATATTCTCGCGAACGTCGAGCTTGCGTCCGTTGAAGTCGAAATCGCGCATCGCATCGATCAGCGGGTCGAGGAGGAACGCCCATTCCTCTCGCGGCATCGAAAAGGTGCCGATGTTGATGTCCGGCGCCTCGACCTGGTCCGTCGGCGCGCCATCGGGCCCGTCCCGGCGATGATTGTAGCTGTGCACATCGAGCAGCACGAACCGCGGCTTACGGGCGGCGACCCCGTCGAGCACGGCCGCCAGCTGGGCGTAATAGGCGTCGTGGATGGCGAGACCGGCCTCGACCAGCGCGTCGTTCGGTTCTTCGTGCCACAGTTCGAGGCCCCAGCACTGTTCCGCAGTCCGGTAGACTGCGCTTTCGCGGTCGCGGTTGAGGTCGACCTCGAAGCGCGAGCGGTTGACGATCAGGTGGGTCGGCACATCGACGATCGCCTGGCCGGTAAAGGGATCCTCCTCGCGAAGCCGCTCATCGTCGCCAAGCGCCATCGCCCGAAGCGCGGCGGCGCCGACCGCATGGCCGTCGTGAATGGCCGTCGCCACCACCGCGCCCGGCCCGATTTGGCACTGGAACCAGGGAATTTCGTCACGCATGCGCACTGAAGCGATCCGCGACGGCGATGGTTGCACGCCGCTGTGTGTGGCGGGAGCAACGGCCCGCCCTTTTTCTTCCCGGCTCGAACGGACGGCTTGGCCGGGCGAGCGACTAGCGCCTAAAGCGGCGGCAATGTCCGACCTGTTCCAATCCGGCTCGAGCACGAGCCAGCCCGGCGATTATGACGCATCCGCGATCGAGGTCCTCGAAGGCCTCGAGCCGGTCCGTCGTCGTCCCGGCATGTACATCGGCGGGACCGACGCGCGCGCCCTCCATCACCTCGCCGCCGAAGTCATCGACAATGCGATGGACGAGGCGGTCGCCGGCCACGCCAGCCGGATCGAGGTCCAGCTGGAGCCGGGCAACCGCTTGACCGTGGTCGACAATGGTCGCGGAATTCCGGTCGACCCCCATCCCAAATATCCGGCCAAGTCGGCGCTTGAGGTGATCCTCACCACGCTTCACTCGGGCGGCAAGTTCGAGGGCACGGCCTATGCCACCTCCGGCGGCCTGCACGGGGTAGGCGTAAGCGTTGTCAATGCGCTCTCGACCGAGACCATCGTCGAGGTGGCGCGCGACAAGACCCTATACCGTCAGTCGTTCGCGCGCGGCCTGGCGACGTCGAAACTGGAAGAGGTCGGCGCCGCCCCCAATCGCCGCGGAACGACCGTTACCTTCACCCCCGACCCCGACATCTTCGGCAAGGACGCTGCGTTCAGCGCCGAGCGGCTGTACAAGCTCGCGCGGTCCAAGGCCTATCTGTTCGCCGGGGTCGAGATCCGCTGGCGGTGCGACCCCTCGCTCGCCAGCGAAGACGTGCCGGAACAGGCCGTGTTCCAGTTCCCCGGCGGGCTTGCCGATCATCTCGGCGAGCAGCTCGAAGGCCGCGACTGCGTCACCTCCCCGCCCTTCGCCGGCCGCCAGGACTTCCCCGACAATCAGGGCCGCGCCGAATGGGCGGTGGCCTGGCCGCTGTGGACCGAGGGCGGCGACGAACGCTATTATTGCAACACCATCCCGACCCCCGACGGCGGAACTCACGAGGCTGGTCTTCGCGCCGCGTTGACCAAGGGGCTTCGCGCGTTCGGCGAGCTAATCGGCAACAAGCGCGCCCGCGACATCACCGCCGACGACGTGATGAACGGAATCGAGCTGATGCTCAGCGTGTTCATCCGCAACCCGCATTTCCAGAGCCAGACCAAGGACCGGCTGACCAGCCTCGAGGCGGCGCGCTTCGTCGAAGCTGCAATGCGCGACCATTTCGACCATTACCTCGCCGACAACATGGACCGCGGCCGGGCGCTTCTGGGCGCAATCCTCGAGCGGATGGACGAGCGGCTGAAGCGCCGCGCCGAGCGCGAGGTCAAGCGCAAGACCGCCACCAGCGCGCGCAAGCTCAGGCTCCCCGGCAAGCTCACTGATTGCTCGATCGACGGCGCCGAGGGCACGGAATTGTTCATTGTCGAGGGCGACAGCGCCGGCGGCAGCGCCAAGCAGGCGCGCAACCGCAAGACGCAGGCGATCCTTCCGATCCGCGGCAAGATCCTCAACGTCGCCTCGGCCACCGCCGACAAGATCCGCGCCAACCAGGAGATCGCCGACCTCGGCCAGGCGCTGGGCTGCGGCCTTCGCGATAAGTTCGACGAGGGCGCGCTGCGCTACGAGCGGATCGTCATCATGACCGACGCCGACGTCGACGGTGCGCACATCGCGACTCTGCTGATGACCTTCTTCTTCCAGGAGATGCCGGAGCTTGTTCGGCGCGGGCATTTGTTCCTCGCCCAGCCGCCGCTCTACCGTCTCACCAGCGGCGCCAGGTCGCTCTACGCCCGCGACGACGCCCACCGCGCGGAGCTCGAGGCGACCGAGTTCAAGGGCCGCAAGGTCGAGGTGTCGCGGTTCAAGGGCCTTGGCGAGATGAACCCCAACCAGCTTAAGGAAACGACCATGGATCCGGCGACCCGGTCGCTCATCCGGATCACGCTTCCGGCCGAATATCAGGACCGTCAGCCCGTCAAGGATTTGGTCGAGCGGCTGATGGGCAAGAACCCCGAGCACCGCTTCCAGTTCATCCAGAACAACGC
>DASTDT010000003.1:0-2506 GCA_035710225.1 Sphingomicrobium sp. | reverse complement strand
GGAGCGGACCGAATTCTTCACTTGGCACAAGACGGTCGGCGCCTTGATCCTGGTGATGGCATTCGTGCGGCTCGGCGTCCGGCTGCTCAATCCGCCGCCTCCCTATCCGCAGGACTTCCCGCGCTGGGAACGCGCGCTTGCTGTGTGGAACCACCGTATCTTCTACGTCATGCTGATCGTCCTGCCGCTGACCGGCCTTGCCGCCGTGTCGGCCCGCTCCGAGGACGGCACGGTCCCCCTGATGTTCGGACTGGCCCTTCCGGCAATCCCGGGAATACCCAAGGAGAATTCATTCGGCGATGTCCACGAATGGCTGGTCTACACCACCATCGCTTTGGTCGTCCTCCACGTCGGAGCCGCATTAAAGAACCAGTTCATCGATCGCGGACCGGTTGCCGGAAGGATGCCGCCATTCCGTCAGAGCCGGCCTGCCGGCCCGCCGGCCAAAGAATAGAAGGTCACCCTTGCGCACGGACACTGTTGCGCGGGGGAAATCATTTGCTAGGGTGAAGCGTGATGTGGTCATCAGCATCCCCGATCCGGCTTGCCGAGCGATTCGCCGTCCTGGTTCAGAAACTTGGCGGGGACGCCGACCTGGCCCGCGCCACACGCCAGCAGCGCGAGCTGCTCGAGGCGGTACGAACCCACGCGCCGGCGACATTGAAGGCGGTTGCGGCTGCGGTCGGGCGCGGCGAGCCGGCGGTCAGCAGGGCAATCGATACGCAGGTCCGCGCCGGGCTCGTCGAACGCTCGCCCGATCCCGCCAACCGGCGCCGGCTGGCACTACGCCTGAGCGAGGCCGGGCAGCAATTCCTCGAGCGCCCGCCGGCCACTGACCGAAGCCTCGAGGGGCGCCTCGCCCGGCTTGCCCAGAGCGAGCTTAGGGCGCTCGAGCGAGGTTTCGAGATCCTCGAGCGTCTTCCGCGTTAGGCTGGGGTTCTGGCGCTCCGGGCGCTCAGCCTTTCGCGTTCCGGCGCCGCGTTTCCCAACCCTTCCTTGCCGCCGCGCTTCGGCTCCGGCTGCGTCCCGACCCGTCGTTCTTGCCGCCCTTGTCCTGGGCATTGACGGTCCGCCACGCCCGCTGCTCGGCCTCCTTTTTCGACACGCCCCGCTCGCGGTAGGATTCCGCGATATGATCGGCCTTGCGTTCCTGTTTTCCGGTGTAAGCGCCTTTGGGCATTGCACTTCTCCTTTCCACGGGAGGCGACAACGCATGTGCCATGCGGTGGATGCCATTGCCGCAGCGCAGCATATCGGCTAGGGCCGCGCCTCACCTTTTACGGACATCGATATGACTTCGCGCAACGTGGCGATCATCGCCCACGTCGACCACGGCAAGACCACGCTCGTCGACCAGCTCTTCCGCCAATCGGGCACCTACCGCGACAACCAGCGGATCGAGGAGCGTGCGATGGACTCGACCGACCTCGAGAAGGAGCGCGGGATCACGATTCTCGCCAAGTGCACGAGCGTCGAGTGGGGCGGCACCCACATCAACATCGTCGACACGCCGGGCCACGCCGATTTCGGAGCCGAGGTCGAGCGAATCCTGAGCATGGTCGACGGGGTGATCCTGCTGGTCGACGCCGCCGAAGGGCCGATGCCGCAGACCAAGTTCGTCACCGGCAAGGCGCTCGGCCTGGGTTTGAAGCCGATCGTCGTCGTCAACAAGATCGACCGTCCCGACGCGCGGGCGGCGGAAGTGCTCGACGAGGTGTTCGAGCTGTTCCTCAACCTCGAAGCCAATGACGAGCAGCTCGACTTCCCGACGCTGTACGCCTCGGGCCGCGCCGGTTACGCGGGTCGCGACGACAGCGTCCGCGACGGCGACCTGACGCCGCTGTTCGAGACCATCGTCAGCCACGTGCCGGCGCCGGGCCTTGCGACCGACGGCGATTTCACGATGCTCGTCACCCTGCTCGACCGCGACCCGTTCCTGGGCCGGATCCTGACCGGCCGGATCGAGAGCGGGACGATCAACGTCAACGACCCGATCCGGGCGATGGACGTCAACGGCAACGTCGTCGAGGACGGCCGGGCGACCAAGATCTTCGCCTTCCGGGGACTCGACCGGGTGCCGGTCGAAACCGCCGAGGCGGGCGACATCATCGCCCTTGCCGGGCTCATAAAGGCGACCGTCTCCAACACCATCGGAACGCCGCAGATCGCTACCCCGCTGCCGGCCCGCGAAATCGACCCGCCGACGCTCAGCATGACCTTCGCGGTCAACGATTCGCCGTTCGCGGGCAAGGACGGCGACAAGGTGCAGAGCCGGGTCATCCGCGACCGCCTGATCCGCGAGGCCGAGGGCAATGTCGCGATCCGGGTCACCGAGACCCAGGGCGGCGACGCCTATGAAGTCGCTGGCCGCGGCGAGCTGCAATTGGGCGTGCTGATCGAGACGCTCCGCCGCGAGGGCTTCGAGCTCGGCATTTCGCGCCCGCGCGTGCTTTACCGCGACGGCCCCGACGGCGGCCGCGAGGAGCCTTATGAAACCGTCGTCGTC
>DASTDT010000002.1:0-2907 GCA_035710225.1 Sphingomicrobium sp. | reverse complement strand
TGATATTTGAGCGCGAGCGGCGCCGGGAGGTTGCCGGGAAGCGGCTCGAAGCGGTGGAAATGCCGTTCCCACGCATCGGCGTCGAGCTCCAGCCCGACGCTGGCCGCCGCCCGCTGGTTGAGGAAGCGCGGGATCGCCTGCGGGAAGCGCGCCGGCCCGACCACGTCGTAGAAGGCGTCGCCAAGTTCGAGGATCTTCGGGTCGGGGCGGTAATCGGTCATGGCCGCACTATCTGGTGCGCCCCGCGCCCTTCGGCTAGGGCCGCGCCGAATGAACCGCCATCCCAAGTGGTCGGACCGCTATTGGAATAGCGTCGACGGCCTCAAGCTTCACTATCGCGACTATGCCGGACCGCATGATCGGCCGCCGATCCTGTGCCTGCCCGGGCTGACCCGCAACGCCGCCGATTTCGAGCCCATCGCGGACCGAATAGCCGGTCAGTGGCGGGTCATCGCGATCGATTTTCGCGGCCGCGGAGGAAGCGAGCGCGATCCCGATCCGGCCAATTACCGGCCGGCCACCTATGTCGCCGACCTCCTGAAGCTGCTCGACCAACTGGGCATCGCCGACGCGGTGTTCGTCGGCACATCGCTGGGCGGGCTGGTGACGATGGCGCTTGCCGCAAGCGACAACGAGCGCATCGCCGGCGCGCTGCTCAACGACATCGGTCCCGAGATCGAGCCCGCTGGCCTGGAACGCATCGCCACATATGTCGGAAAGCCGGTCACCTTCGCGACCCTGGCCGAAGCGGTCGACCGGGTTTCCGAGCGGAACGCGGCGATCCACCCCGATTACGACCGAGCCGATTGGGAGCGGTTCGTCCGCTGGATCGTGCGCGGCGACGACTTCGAAGGCTGGCAGTTCGATTACGACATGCGGATCGCCGACAATTTCACGGCGCCTGCCGACCCCAGCCAGTTCGACGGCTGGCGTTACCTCGATTCGCTCGACGGGCGCCCGGTGACGATCCTTCGCGGGGAATTGTCCGACCTGCTGAGCGCCGAAATCGCGGGCCGCATGTGCGAGCGCATGACCGATTGCGAGCTGGTCACCGTCCCCCGCGTCGGCCACGCGCCGACCTTCGACGAGCCGGCAAGCATGGCCGCGCTCGAACGGCTGCTGGAACGGGTGCTGAAAGCCCAGGCTTAGGAGAGGTTGCGGAGCTTCTGCAGCGCCGGGCCATCGCCTTCCTCGAGCGCGATGGTCCCGCCGAAGCGCCCGTCGCCGTCGAACAGCAGCACCTGCGAGCTATGGTCGACGCTATAGTCGTCGCCGGTCCCCGGCGCCTTGCGCGCAAAAATGCCGAACGACCGCGTGACCTCCGCAATTTGGGCGGGCGATCCGGTCAGCGCCGTGACCGGCGTTTCGAACAGCTCGACGTAGCGGGCGAGTTCGGCCGGCGTGTCGCGCTCGGGGTCGACGGTGACGAACAGGATCCGCAAGCGCTCGCCATCGTCGCCGAGCAGGCCCCGCAGGCGGGCCAGCCTGGCCAGCGTATTGGGGCACACGTCGGGGCAATGGGTGAAACCGAAGAACATCACGTAGGGCGTTCCAGCCAGGGACCGGCTGTCGAAACTCTTGCCGTGCTGGTCGGTCAGCACGAACGGCGCCCCGAGCGTAAGTTGAGCCTGTTCCGGCGGCCTGCCTGGCGCCGGCCGCAGATACAGATACGCGCCGGCAACGAGCGCCAGCGCTACCAGGCCCCACAAGGCGATCCGGAGGAGGCGCAGGTTCATGGCTGCTGCGCCGTGCCGCCCGGTCCGGTGACGGCGGCGCGCACCGATACCGGCGGGCTGTTGGCGAAGCGGAAGGTCAGCGGGACGGCCGGCGGGTCGGTTTGGATTCGACCCATCGCCATGCCATGCGCGCCGCTACTCTCGAGCTTCAGCCGGCCGTTGGCCGGAACGTCGAGCGTGTCGACCCCGCGCATCCGCATCACGCCGCCGGCGTTGCTGGTCTGGTGAAGAGCGATCGGGGCACGGCCGTCGACTTCGATACCGACCAGTCGGTCGGCGCCGCCTTCGTTTATAATGGTCGCATAGACCGCGGCGCTGCGCGGCCCGGCGGCGATCGTCGCATCGGTGACGGTGATCGCCGGCTCGGCCTGGCAGGCAGCGAGCGCGGGAAATGCGGCAATCAGTAGGAGGTGGCGCATCGGCGCCCTCTAGCGGCTCGCCTCGCCCGCCGGAAGGGCCTTGCCGCCGAGCCGGACGGCCACCGCCGCGGGGTCGGTTCCGTCACGAAGCGCAACGAACAAGGTGTCGTCGCCCGCGATCGTTCCGGCGACCTCCTGCAGCGCCGCCTCGTCGAGCGCGGCGGCGACGACATGGGCCGAGCCCGGACGTGTCCGGACAACCAGCAGATTGCCCGCGGCTTCGGCCGCGACGACCCATTCGGCGATGATCCGATCCAGCCTCGAGACGATGCCGTCGGGGATGAGGTAGGCGGCCTGCCCGCCGCGCTTGCCGCGGATCGCGCCCAGGGCCTCGAGGTCGCGGCTCACCGTCGCCTGGGTGACCTCGAAGCCCGCCTTGCCAAGCTGCGCCGCCAGTTGCTCCTGGCTCGCGATTTGCTGGTCGCGAATGATGGCCGCGAGGGCCGAGCGGCGGGCCTCGGCGCTCATGGCCGAAGCCCGAGCAGCCAGGCGATCGCTCCGCGCGCGGCGTGAAATCGGTTCTCGGCCTGGCGCCAGACCAAGCTTTGCGGCCCGTCGATGACCTCGGCGGCGACTTCCTCTCCGCGGATCGCGGGCAGGCAGTGGAGGAAGCGGGCCCCCGGCCTGGCCTTCGCCATCAGCGCCGAATCCACCTTGTAGGAGGCGAAGGTCGCTCGGCGCTGGGCGCTTTCCTCGTCCTGGCCCATCGACACCCACACGTCGGTATAGACGAAGTCGGCGCCGTCCACTGC
>DASTDT010000001.1:0-5611 GCA_035710225.1 Sphingomicrobium sp. | reverse complement strand
AGCGCGTTCAATTCAGGCGATTTGGTGGGCAACACCTCGCGCTTGAAACCCTTGCGGTGCTCGGCGGAAACCAGGCGCGGAAACACCTGCACGCCGCCGGTCTGGATGACGAAATCATGGTAGCCGCCGCGGTATTTCTGGCCGCGGAACTTGATCACTCGAAGGCGTCGGCGTTCGGGGCCATATTCCGGCGACAGCTCTTCGAGCCGTATGACTCCGTGGGCGACGCTGTGCATCGTCCGGTCATTGGCTTCACTCGACAAATCGTCGAGCATCAGCACGGTCGCGCCGCTCCGCGCGAAGTAATGTTTCAGCGCCAGGATTTGCCGCCGATAACGAAGGGAGGACTGGGCCAGCAGGCGAATTTCGGAAAGGCTGTCGAGCACGACCCGCTGCGGCCTGACTTTCTCGAACGCCTCGAAAATCCGCTTGGTCGTTTCTCCGAGTTCAAGGTCCGACGAATATAGCAGGCTCTGCTGCTGGTTCTCGTCGAGCAGGCTCTCGGGCGGAACCAGTTCGAAGATATCAATGCCTTCGAGCGTCCAGCCGTGGGACCTGGCTCCGTCGCGGAACTCGTCCTCGGTCTCCGACAAGGTGATGTAAAGCGACCGCTCCCCCGCGGCGGCACCGGACATAAGGAACTGCGTGGCGACCGTCGTCTTGCCGGTGCCGGGGCTGCCCTCGAGCAGGAACAGCCGCCCGCGCGACAATCCACCCTGTGTGACGTCGTCGAGGCCGGAAATTCCCATTTCCGCCTTTGTTGCGCGAGTACCTTCCTGTCCCAACTCGATTGCTCCGTGACCTACGCAAGTCGCAATTAACGCCGCAAATTGCCGTTGCGATCCCGAAATCGTGAGAAATCCGCTCGCCAAGGGCTATTTTCGCGGGAGCACGGCTAGCTCAGCGATTGTCAGAAGCAGGAGCGGGAACGCCCGGAAAGCAGAAGCGCTAGGCCCCGTGATCCCTGACGTTCTTGGCGACGAGGGCGTCGATGGCTTCGTCGGCGTCGGCCACGCTCGGTATCCCGGCGTCGGCACGCTTTTTCGCCGCCAGGCGGAATTTCTCGACCTGCTCTGCGGCGGTCAGGGATTTTCGTTTCGGCATTGGCTGGCTGTGGCAGAATGAAAGGAAGCCGTCACGGAGTAAATCGGTGACGTCATTGGGCGAGAAACCTCTAAAGTCCCGCCTCCACCGCCAGTCGGATCGCGTCGGCGCTGGTCGCTGCGCCCAGCCGCTCGAGCATCAGCGCGCGGTGCATCTTGACGGTCTTCTCGGCGATCCCGAGCGCATGGGCGATCTGCTTGTTCAGTAGCCCCCGGCTCATCGCCACAAGCACTTGGCGCTGGCGCCGCGGTAGCTCCGCTACCCGCGCCGCCGCCTCTGCCCGCCGAAGTTCGAGCTCGCCGACCGGCCCCAAATCGACCTGGCTGCCAAGGAAATACTCGACCCGTCCGTCGTCGCCGAACAAGGGCGAGATCATCACCCCGTTGCGAAACGCGGTGCCGTCTTTGCGGTAGTTGAGGATCTCGACCAGCGCCGGCCGGGCCTCGCGGATCGCTCCGCGCATCGCTTCGGTCGCCCTCAGGTCGGAGCGCTCCCCCGCGAGGAAGCGGCAGTTGCGGCCGACAATCTCGCTCTCGCCATAGCCGGTCAGCCGACAGAACGCCGCATTGGCGATCTCGAGGGGGTTGTCCGGCCGCCGTGGGTTGCTGACGACCGTCGCAATCGGGCTAAGCCCGATCGAGTCCAGCAATTGTCGATGCGCGATTGCACTCACTTGAAGCCCCTGGGTTGCGCCCGGGAGCGTAGCCAAGGCCTTCGCGGTCCGCCAGCGTCTAGGCCGAGGCCTCCGCCCTGGCGCCCTCGAGCTTGATCTCGCCCTCGTCGTAGCCGTCCCAGTAATGCAGCCGCTTGGCGGTGACCTTGATCAGCGTCAGGCCGGGCGTGTCGACGCCGTCCTTGAACCACGCCTCCAGGTCCTTGTTCCAGCGCTTCTCAAACTCGGCCTTGTCCTTGATGAGGCTCGCCGTCCCTTCCACCGTGATGAAGAACGGCTTCATGTTGAGCATCCCCGACTTAGCCTGGTAGCCGAGGCCGACATTGGGGTCGCGCTCGACATCGGCGACGGTGCGGGTGTCGTCGCAGGTGAAGAAATAGCTGTCGCCGTCATAATCGACTTCGCGGTTGTTGCTCATCGGCCGGCCGGCGAGCGCGCCGTTCTCGGTCCGCGTCGAAAGCACGGCGAAGTCTATGTCGCGCATCTTTTCGCTGATCTCGGCTAAAGTCAGGTCGGCCATTTCACTCTCCATCTTCGGTTCGTCGGACGAACGAGCCGGGCGCCGAGAGGTTCAGCGATACGGACGAAGGCCGGTAGTACCTCGTCACCCGGCGGCGATTTCCACCATCCGTCGGTGGAAATTACCCGCTAGTCGGTTTCATCTTGAAACCTTGCACTGCAGCATCCACCTCTAAGCCAGCCGCTTTCGGGCAGTTGGCACGAGCCTTGCTTATGGTCCGGCATGAGGCCGGCGCGTTCGCCGTGCCGCGATGGAGACAAGGACCAGCAATGACCGCGACCGAGACCAAAGTGACCCCCCTGCCGCTGCGCAACGATACCATCCTTGGCGTGTGCGAAGCGATTGGCGAGGATTTCGGCTTTAACCCGTTGTGGCTTCGGCTGGCCTTCATCGCCCCGCTGTTCGTGCAGCCGGTGCTGACCATGAGCGTATATCTCGCGCTTGGCGCGGTCGTCGCCGCCAGCCGTTATTTCTTCCCGCGCCAGGTTGCCGCGGCTCAGGCTGAAGCGCCGCTGACCGAGACGGTCACCGCCGAAGAGCCGCTCGCTATCGCGGCGTAGCAAATCCGTTAACTTAAGTTGGAGCGGCCGCGAGTTAACCGCATAGCTTCACGCTTGCTTAACCGTGCAAGCCGAGATTCGCTCATGGGGGACTCGCTGGAGTCTGAACGCCATGACGGAATTCGGAAAACGCCTCGACGGGCCCAAGGGGCACCGCGCCGCGGCACGCGCGCCGGTGTTGCTGCGGGTCGCGCTCCACACGCTGAGCTCGTCGCGAGGCGTGACCCTGTTCGACGTTTCCACTACCGGCGCCCGGATGAGCATGCCCGAACGGCTGCGGTGCGGCCAAATCGTGTGGCTCAAGATCCCGCCGAGCGAGATTTTCGCGACAGTCGTATGGGTCGGCGACGACGATTGCGGGATCCACTTCGACGAGCCGCTCGACGACGACGAGCTGGCCATGCTCCGCACCAAAGGTAAAGTGGTAATGATCCACGGCCTGTCCGCTGACGAGCTTTTGGGGGCGGAGGACTGGACGACCAACCTCGCGCGCTGATCGATCCTAGATGCGCTCGCCGTCGCGATTGCCGGACGGCGTATATCGGCACACCAGAACGTCCCACCGCGCCGAGGTGGCGATCCCGCAGCCGAGCCGGATCGTGCGGGGCCAGACGATCTGCGTGTAATGGCCGACGTCGCGCCAATTGCCGGTTCCGCTGACAGCGGGAAACACGCCCCGCCGGAAATGGCGGCGCTCGCTCGCCCAGTTGGCGATCATGGCCTCGGCCGAATAGGCGCCGCGGCTCCCCATCCACAAATTTTCTCCCTGGCCCGGCCGCTGCCCTTTTGGTGAATGCTGGAGGCGTCCGAGTCTTGCGAGCTGGGCGGCAAAAGCCCCCGCCTCCGCCGCAAGCGCAGCGTCCCACAGCAATGGCGCCGATCCGTACGCGGCGCGCTCGCGATTGTGCGCCTCAAGCCAGACCAAGCGAGCATCGGCCACCGGGCGGGCGATGTCTCGTGTGGGATAAGGCGCCGGGCCCGGCGTACAGCCGACGGCCGCAAGCAACGCGAGCGCCAACGCGCGCTTCACCTGCCCTTGGCCTCGACATAATGCGGCAACACCTCGGCCAGGCCGCGCTCGACGTCATGGGTCGGCTCGAACCCCAACAGCCGCCTGGCCTTGCCGATATCGGCCTGGCTGTGGCGCACATCGCCCGATCGAAAATCGGCATAGGCCGGCTCCCGGTCGTAATGCACCTGGTGGCGGGCAAGGCCGTCGCGGATCAGACCAAACAGCTGGTTGAGGCTGGTGCGCCCGCCATAGGCAACGTTGAACACCTCGCCCTGGGCCGAATCCTCGGCGAGCGCGGCGAGGATGTTGGCCTGGACGGCGTTGGCGACGAAGCAGAAATCGCGGCTGGTCCCGCCATCGCCGTTGATTGTCACCGTCTCGCCCGCGATCATCGCTGCGACCCATTTGGGGATCACCGCTGCATAGGCGCCCTCAGGGTTCTGGCGCGGCCCGAACACGTTGAAATAGCGCAATCCAGTGGCCTTGAACCCGTAGCTCACGCCGTAGACCGCAGCGTAGATCTCGTCGATCAGCTTGGTCGCCGCATAGGGCGACAGCGGCCGTCCGATCCGGTCCTCTACCTTTGGCAGTTCCTCGAGGTCGCCATAGGTCGAGGAAGAGGCGGCATAAATGAACCGCCGAACCCCCGCCATCCGTGCGGAATCGAGGATGTTGAGGAAGCCGGTGACGTTGGAGTCATGGGTCGCCAGCGGCTCGGCAAGCGAGCGCGGGACCGATCCTAGCGCCGCCTGGTGGAGCACGACGTCGCATCCCTGCACCGCTTGCATGCAGGCCGCGCGGTCGCGAATGTCGCCTTCGATCATTCGGAAACGGCCGCCCGGCGCCTCGGCCGAAGCCGCCGCGACGTTGCGCTTATGGCCGGTCGAATAATTGTCGAGCCCGACCACCTCCTGCCCGCACGCCAACAGCGCCTCGACCAGGTTCGAGCCGATGAAACCCGCCGCTCCTGTCACCAGCCAGCGCAACCGGCTGTCGGTGAGACGTGCGCTGACGTCCGGCGGCAGCAAATTGGTCGTTAAAGCCATGCAGGTTTCATAGGCCCGGTCCACCGCCACGCAATGGCCTCTCGCCAGGCCGGTTGCGGTTCGCTACCAGTCGCGCGGCAATCTGCGGAGAGCGCCCTTGTCCCTGCCCCCAATCCTGTCGAACCTGCGCCTTCCGGTCATCGCCGCGCCGCTGTTCCTCATAAGCCATCCGCCGCTGGTCATCGCTCAGTGCAAGGCCGGGGTCGTGGGCAGCTTCCCCGCGCTCAACGCGCGACCTGCCAGCCAGCTAGACGAATGGCTCCACGAGATCAGCGAGGCGCTTGCCGCCCATGACCGCGATCATCCCGACCGCCCCGCCGCCCCCTTCGCGGTCAACCAGATTGTTCACGCCACCAACACCCGCTTCGAGGCAGACATGGCGCTGTGCGAAAAGTGGAAGGTTCCCATCGTCATCACCTCATTGGGCGCGCGGGTGGAGCTCAACGAGGCGGTTCATCGCTGGGGCGGGATAACGCTGCACGACATCATCAACGACGTCTTCGCGCACAAGGCGATCGATAAGGGTGCCGACGGGCTGATCGCGGTCGCCGCGGGGGCCGGCGGCCATGCCGGCAAATGGTCGCCGTTCGCGCTCGTCCAGGAAATCCGCCAGTGGTTCGACGGGCCGCTGATCCTGGCTGGAGCGATCGCGCGGGGCCAGTCCATTCTTGCCGCGCAGGCGATGGGCGCCGACCT